>CAJOPV010000159.1 GCA_905236495.1 uncultured Christensenellaceae bacterium | reverse complement strand
TTACGGCCCTTTACGCCCTGCTGGCCTTTATCAACCTGGGCTCTCTCAAAGCTCCCCAGACCGAGTGGGTCTCCACCCGGCAGGGGCAGACCATCGCCTTCGACCTGGGAGAGGAAAAGGCGTTTTCCATCCTCTATTACGCCGGTATCCAGCATAACGCCTCTGTGGGCGATGCGGAGATCCCCACCTCCTTCTCCGTTTCCGTCAGCCCCGACGGGCAAGCGTGGCGGGACGCCGGGGCCGCTTCCCTGTATAACGGCGACTGCTTCAAGTGGATCTACCTGGTGAATGCCCCCGTCAGCGGGCGGTATGTGCAGTTCACCTTCAACGACCCCGGCATGTCCTTCTTTGAATTTTTGTTCCGGGATGCGGAAACGGGCCAGGGCCTGCCCGCCCTGTCCGACGCCGCCGCTTTATGCGACGAGCCGGACACGCTGGAGGGAGAGCCGGGCTGGTATAACTCTGCCTACTTTGACGAGATCTATCACGCCCGCACGGCCTATGAGCACCTCCACGGCCTCTACCCCTATGAAACCACCCATCCGCCCCTGGGCAAAGTGATGATGAGCTGGTGCGTGGCGATCTTCGGCATGGTGCCCTTCGGCTGGCGCTTCGCCGGGGCCCTGGCGGGGGTGCTGATGCTGCCGGGGATGTATATGCTGGGCAAGCTTCTGACCCGCAGGAAATGGGGCGGCGCCGCCGCCATGCTGCTGATGGCCTTTGACCTGATGCACTTTACCCAGACCCGCATCGCCACCATCGACAGCTTCGTGGTGCTCTTCATTATTTGGATGACCTATTTCATGCTGCGCTGGTTCTTCCTGCGTTTCTTTGAAACGCCCCTGCCAAGATCCCTCCTGCTGCTGTGCTTATCCGGCCTGATGATGGGCCTGGGCATCGCCAGCAAATGGACGGGCTGCTATGCCGGGGCAGGGCTGGCGGTGGTCTTCTTTTTCGGCCTGTGGCGGCGTGTCCGGGAGATCAGGGCTGCCAAAGCCATTCCCGCAAAGCAGCAGGACCGGGCCCAGGCCCTGGCGGCGGAAAAGGGCTATTGGATGCTGGGCATAACCGTCGCGAGCTGTCTTCTCTTCTTCGTGGCGGTGCCGCTGCTGATCTACTATCTTTCTTATATTCCCTACTTCGCACCCTCCGGCGGGGTGACGGTGCAGAAGATCATCCAGGCTGCCGAGGGCATGTTCAAATACCACAGCGAGCCGGGCCGGGGCATGACCCATTGGTTCTATTCCCCCTGGTATCAGTGGCCCGTCATTTTCAAGCCCATGTGGTACGCCTCCAGCGCTTATGAGCCGGCGGGCTGCCAATCCTCCATCATGGCGATGGGCAATCCCGCCGTCTGGTGGGTGGGGCTGCTGGGGCTGTTCGGGGTGCTCTGCCTGTGGGCAGCGCGGCATTGGAACGGGAAAAACAGGCAGATCGTCCTGCATCCCATCCAGGACGACCCCCGCTTTGCCCTGCTCCTCATCCTGTTCGCCGCCCAATACCTGCCCTGGATGCTGGTGCCCCGGGGAACGTATATTTACCATTACTTCCCTTCCGTTCCCTTCATCATCCTATGCGCCGTGCTGTGCCTGGATCGGCTGTCTGAAAAGAGAGAAAAGGCGGCCCGCGTCGTCCTCATCGCCTTGCTTGTGATCGCCGCGGCCCTGTTCATCGCCTTTTTCCCCTACGCCAGCGGGATCACCGTTTCTCAATCCTGGATGGACGCGATGAAATGGTTCCCGAACTGGTTATGGTATTAACATAGTGGAGGAATAACGAAAGATGCTGGCGCGAACGCTGTGCTACGCCCTGCAGGGGGTGGACGGGTCTCCCGTCCGGGTGGAAACGGACGTTTCCGGGGGCTTTGTGGGCTCCTTTTCCATGGTGGGACTGCCGGATGCCGCCGTGCGGGAGAGCCGGGATCGGGTGACGGGGGCCCTGCGCAATTCGGGCTACGCCATGCCGGGCGGCAAGGTGACGGTGAACCTGTCCCCCGCCGACCTGCGCAAGGAAGGCGCGGCCTTTGACCTGCCCATCGCCGTTTCCATCCTGGCTGCCAGCCGCCAGGCCCCGCTGCAAGGCCTGGACCGCACGCTGCTTTTAGGGGAGCTTTCCCTGGACGGGGCGCTGCTCCCCGTGCGGGGGGCCCTGCCCATGGTGATCGCTGCGCGGCAGGCGGGCATCGATCAGGTGATCCTGCCCGCAGGCAACGGCCCGGAGGTGCAGACCCTCACCGGCATGCTGATCTACCCCGCCCGATCCCTTTCCGACGCGGTGGGGCACCTGACGGGCCGCGCTCCCCTCGCCGCCCAGGTGCAGACCCGATATGAGGATCTGCTCACGGGCAGCCGCCCCCTTCTGGACCTGGCCCTGGTAAAAGGCCAGCAGGGGGCCCGCCGGGCCCTGGAGATCGCTGCGGCAGGCGGGCATAACCTGCTCATGATCGGGGTGCCCGGCAGCGGCAAAACCATGCTGGCCCG
>CAJOPV010000158.1 GCA_905236495.1 uncultured Christensenellaceae bacterium | reverse complement strand
GACGCAATTGCCGGAATAGATCAATTCCTGCAAAGCGGCATCGGCGACGCCCGTTTCCTCCAGGCCGTTGTTCCTTTGCAGCAGCCGCACCCTTTCCGCCGTCAGGGAATTATAGCTGTCGGATACGTTCTTCTCCTTGAAGTACCCCAGCCAATACATGGCGGTTTTCAGCTGCTGCACGTCCCTGCCCTCGTCCCCCGCCTTCAGGGTGCGGTATTCCTCCGAAAGGCCGCAGGGGCACAGGCATAGGATCAGCAGGCAGATGAAACAAGCGCACGCAAGGCGACGCCTTTTAACGGGCATCCTTTACACGCTCCCATTCGTCGTTGAAATCTTCGAATTCATCCTCCGGGATATCGTGGAAGAATTCGCACCGATCGATGATATCCTGGGAAGGATTGATGGTAAGGTTTTCGGTGTAATCCTCTCCCATCGCCTCGATGGCGGCCTTGTTGGGAGAAGAATACCAGATGTATTCGCAGTTCCGCTGGGCGATATCGGGGCGGCAAAGGAAATTGATGAGCTTTTCGGCGTTTTCCTTATTCTTCGCCGTGGCGGGGATCACCATGGGATCCACCCAGATATTGCTGCCCTCCTGCGGCACTACGTAATCCAGATCCTCGTTGAGCTCCATGGCAAAGAGGGCGTCGCCGCTCCACATCAGGGCCAGGGCCGCTTCCCCCGCCGCCATTTTTTCCTTGGTTTCATCCACGTAATAAGCCTTCACAATAGGCTTCTGGGCAATGAGCAGATCGGATGCTTCCCGTAATTCAAACAGGTCGGTACTGTTCATGGAATAGCCCAAGTATTTCAGGGCGATGCCCATGGTATCCCGAATAGAATCCAGCATATAGATCCTGTTGGCGTATTTTTCATTCCACAGGATGGACCAGGAATCCACCTCTTCCTCCACCATGGTGACGTTGTAAAGGATGCCCAAAGTACCCCACATGAAGGGCACACTGTATTTGTTCTCGGGGTCGTAGTCGGGGTTCAGCAGGTTTTCGTCGATATTGACAAGGTTGGGGATATTGTCGTAATTGATCTCCGCCAGCATCCCCAGCCGCACCATCTTTTCTACGATGTAATCGGAGGGGAACACCAGGTCATACGCGCCGGGATTGTACTGCACCTGCACGATCATCTCTTCGTTGGTGGTGAAATAGTAGGGCACCACATGAATGCCCGTTTCCTGCTCAAACAGATCGAACACCTCAGGGTCCATATAATCGAACCAGTTATAAACGGCGACCTCTTCCTCAGCAGCAAAAGCACCGCTCACGGGCATCATCGCGCAGCACAGCACCAACGCGCACAGCAGAGAAACGATCTTTTTCATTTGGGCATACCTCCTAAAATTATATTTCCGCTTTGCTGGACCGTTTGTTCACCAGCAGCAGCAATACCAGCAGGGCCACGAACATCAAGGCCGACAGCGCGTACATGTACAGCTTGATGCCCTGTCTCGACTGCGAGTAGATAAGGGTGGAAAGGTTCTGGACGGTGGGCGAAGTGAAATAGCTGATGGTGAAATCATCCAGGCTCAGGGTGAACGCCAGCATGGCCCCAGTGATGACGCCCGGCATAACCTCGGGCAGGATCACGTGCAGCAGCGCGTAGGTCGGCGTTGCCCCCAGGTCCAAGGCCGCTTCATAGCTGTTTTGGTTCATCTGCTTCAGCTTGGGCAGCACGGAGAGGATGACGTAAGGGATATCAAAGGTGATATGGGCCAGAAGCATCGTCACATATCCCCGGGGCACCCCGGTAAAGATGAAGAGAAGCATCAGGGAAATGCCCGTCACGATATCCGGCATCGTCAGCGGAATATTGTTCAGCGCCAGCATCACCGTCTGAGGCCGGGCCTTCATGGCCTGGATGCCGATGGCGGCCAGGGTGCCCAGCACCGTCGAAATGATCGTAGCCAGCGCTGCCACCGTCAGCGTCACGATCAGGGCGTCCTTGATCTGCGCGGTGTTGAACAGTTCGGCATACCAGCGGAAGGAAAACCCTTCCCACACCGCACGGCTCTTGCCCGCGTTGAAGGATTGAACGATCATCACCAGGATCGGTGCGTACAGGAATACGAGGATCAGCGCCAGATAAAACCGCTTCAAAACCTTCATTTATATGATGCCGCCTCCTTCCCCCTTGGGGTCTGCTTTCTGCAGGAAACCCAGGCTAATGAGGATCAAAACCATCATCACCATGGACAGCGCCGAGCCCAGATTCCAATTGAGGGCGGAGCCGGAAAACCGCTTTTCGATCAGGTCCCCGAACAGGGGCGGCGTTTTGCCTCCGCCCAGCATCCGGGAAATGGCGAAGGTCGTCACCGCGGGCATGAACACCATGGTGATCCCGCTGATGACACCGGGCACGGATAGGGGCAGCGTCACCTTATAGAACGTCTGCCATTTGTTGCAGCCCAGATCCATCGCCGCCTCGGACAGTTTATAATCCATTTTGTTCAAAGAATTATAGATAGGGAACACCATGAACGGCAGGTAATTATATACCATGCCCAGCTGTATGGCCCCGTCCGTGTTCAGAAGCTGCCGAGCGCCGATGCCCACGCCTTTCAGAATGTTGTTGATCAGCCCGTCTTCCTCCAGCAGCTCCGACAGGGCGTAAGTACGCAGCACGAAGTTCATCCACATAGGCACCATGAACAGCACCACCAGCGTGGCCCCCAGCTTGAATTCACGATCCGCCATGATGTGGGCGGCGGGATACCCCAGCAGCAGGCAGATCACCGTGCACTGAAAGGCCATCCAGATGGAATGGATCAGCGTATCCACATTGCTGGAATTTGGGGGCAGATACTCCTCCAGCGTCATGCCCCTTTCCTTCAGCTTCTCTGCCCGTTCAGGCGATATGGCGGCCCTGCGCAGATAATCGCTGTCCCAGAAATCCCGAAAGTTATCAAGGGTAAAATTGCCGTTCCCGTCTGTCAGGGCGAAATAAGCCACCAGCAGCACCGGGATCACCGTAAAAATCACGATCCACAGCACATAGGGCGAAGCGAACACCGGACGCCGGAAGCCCCGGCATTTGATGAAATACCCTACCAGCAGCACTAAGTACAGGGCCAGCCCCACGCCCATGACCCAGTAGCCCCAGCTTGGCATCTGATAATCATTCATCCGCTTGTTCCTCCCCGGGCTTTTCCTCCTGCGCCATGGGCTTCATAATGTGCAGGTTGAAGGGCACCACGGAAAGGCCCACCCGGCTGCCCTCGGGCTGCATGGTGGTGGAATGCACCTTCCAGATGGAGTGGCCCGCGTCGATCATCATTTCATAATGCACGCCCTTAAAGAGCACGGATTTGATCACGCCCGTCACCTGGCCCACGTCCTCGCCCACGATCAATACATCCTCGGGCCGGATCACCACGTCAACGGGCTTGTCTTCGCCAAAGCCGGAGTCCACGCAGGGGAAATCCTCCCCGCAGAAATGCACCAGCTCATCCCGCACCATGGTGCCGGAGAAAATGTTGCTCTCCCCGATGAAGTTGGCGACGAAGGCGTTCTTGGGCTCGTCGTAAATGGATTTGGGGGTGCCGATCTGCAGGATATTGCCTCCCCGCATCACCACGATGGTATCCGACATGGTGAGTGCTTCCTCCTGATCGTGGGTGACGTAAAGGAAGGTGATGCCCAGCCGCTGCTGCATGGATTTAAGCTCCAGCTGCATTTCCTTTCGCAGCTTTAAGTCCAGCGCGCCCAAGGGCTCATCCAGCAAAAGCACCTCCGGCTCGTTCACCAGGGCCCTGGCGATGGCGATGCGCTGCTGCTGCCCGCCGGAGAGGGATTCCACGCTGCGCTTGCCGTAGCCGGAAAGGTTCACCAGATCCAGCATATAATCCACCCGCCGGGCGATCTCGTCCTTGGGCAGCTTTTTGAGCTTCAAGCCGAAGGCGATATTGTCCTTCACGTTCAGGTGAGGAAACAGGGCGTATTTCTGGAATACCGTGTTCACCCGCCGCTTGTAGGGCGGGATGCCGGAGATATCCTTGCCGTCGAAGATCACCCGCCCGCTGTCCGCGTTTTCAAAGCCCCCGATGATGCGAAGCGTGGTGGTCTTGCCGCAGCCGGAGGGGCCCAGCAGGGTAACGAATTCCTTTTTACGGATATAGAGGTTGATATTGTTGAGTACCGTGACCCCGTCGTAAGCCTTGCAGATGTTTTCCAGGGAAATCAGGCGCTGTTCTTCCATGGTAACGTCCTCCCAATATCAAAAATTCGGCGGGGTGGAAACCCACAGGAACCGGGCTGGGCGTTTGCCGGCGTTCTCCACGGAATGGGCGGCGTTGGGATGCAGGGAAAAGCTTTCTCCCGTTTTCACCCGGTAGCGCTTGCCATCCACCCGAAGCGTCACCGTACCGCTGAGTACGAAGCCGAATTCCTCGCCCTCGTGAGGGGGCATTTCCTGGGTGCGGCCCCCCTCCCCCAATTCCACCAGGATGGGCTCCATATCGTTTTTCTGGGCGCTGGGCACCAGCCACGTGATGCTGCCCTTCAGGGTTTCCCCGTCCTCTTTAACGAACATATCGTTTTGAGAAAAGACGGTTTTTTCATCCCCCGTTTCGGAGAAAAATTCCTTCAGATTGCTGCCCAGGCATTCCAGCATGTCGGTGAGGGTGGCGATGGAGGGGGAGGCCAGATCCCTCTCTACCTGCGAAATGAACCCCTTGCTCAGTTCGCACCTGTCCGCCACTTCCTCCTGGGTCAGGCCCTTCTGCAGCCGCAGCCGCCTCAGCTTTTCGCCGATCTTCACCCGCGCCGCCTCCTCGCCCTCCGCGGTTTAGCTTTTCTAAACTTCCGATCACAGCCGAAAGTTTAGAAAAACTAAACTTTCCGGCAGGGAACATTAAACCACAGATCATGCCCCGTGTCAATATACATTTTTCGTTTTCTTTCCCGTTTTTTTCGCAAAAAAGCCCTCCGCTTCCCGGTTGGAAACGGAGGGTCAGGCTGCCGAAGGGGTTGCGGGCCTGTTTTTATTGCAGATACCAGGATATCATCCAGCCTTCTATGCCGTTGTAGCGAATCTTGCACCAGGTATCGCCCTTTTCCAATACCTCCACCACCGTGCCGCTGGGCACCTTGGCGATCACGTTGGAGGTGTCCGCCGTGCTGCGGGAGGAGCGGAAGTACACAAAAGAATTATGGGGCTGCTGCACCACGGCGTACCCAACGGGAACCACCGGCACAGGAGGAAGCGGCGCGGAGGGCTGAACGGCGGTCAGGAACTTG
>CAJOPV010000157.1 GCA_905236495.1 uncultured Christensenellaceae bacterium | reverse complement strand
CCCGCACGCCCAGAGGGCACAAGATTTTAAGTCTCGGTTGTCTGCCAATTCCAACACACTCGCAAGCCTTCGCCGTCCATTATAGCGCATCCCCGGCCCTCAAGTCAAGATGGAGAAAAGCCTTCTTTTTACCGCTCCGCTTCTTTCAGAAAGGCCGCCATTCCCTTTGCGATCTTTTCATATTCCGGGGAAATGGTGCACACGTGGGGCGCTTCCTCCAGCCAAAGCATGGCCTTCTTCTCACTGCCGACGCCCTTCAGGATGATATCCGGGCTGTCCGGGGTCACGGTCTCGTCCTTGCGGCTCTGGACCGTCAGCACCGGGCAGCGGATCAGGGAAAGCTGCTGCCTGCATTTGCGCATCAGAACGGATAAATGATGGGTGCTGTACGTGGGGAAGCTGGCATAGCCGATATCATACCGGGCATCCACCCCGGCGCGGATCCCGTCCGCCCGTTTGTGAATGGTGGGATAAAACAGCGAAGCCGCGGGGGCCAGGGCCCGGAAGCGATTGGTGGTGCGCATGGGGGCTGCGATGGGTACGCAGGCGGTCAAATCTCTTTCCTCCGCCAGCATCAGCGCCAGCACGCCGCCCATAGATAATCCAGCCGCCGTGAAATAGCGGTATTTCTTTGCCATCTCCCCCGCCGCCTCCCGGCAGCAGAGCAGCCAGTCCTGCCAGGTCTTATCCCGCATGTCTTCCATGTCCGTGCCGTGGCCCGGCAGGCAGATGCCCCGGACGGAAAAGCCCGCGTCCCGGAGCTTTTCCCCCAAAGGCCGCATGTGGGCGGGGGACCCGGTGAACCCGTGGATCAAAAGCACCCCGTGCTCCCCGTTTTCAAAGGCGAAGGGCTCCGCCAGGGGGGAAAGATAATCCGCCATGCCGTTTTCACGTCCTTTCCGATGGGAAAGCGCCGCCCGGCGATCCCGGACGGCGCTTTGGGTTTGATCAGGTTTATTCGTTCACAGCGGCTTCTTCCTGAGCGGGAGAAAGCATCTGCATGACGGCGTTGAATTCGTTCGGCATGATCTGCATGGCCCGGCCCAGAATCCCGGTCAGCGCATTCTGCAGCAGGCCGTTCAGCTGCTCGTTGAGTTCCTCGTTTTGGCCCGCCATCAATTCTTCCACGGAAATGGCGGTCTTGCCCTCCAGGTCGATGGCGCCCACTTCGCCGTTCAGATCGACCAGCACCTGGGCCTGCACGATGGGGGTCTTATTGAAGGCCAGGGCCGCGTTGACAGCGATGCCCGCTTCGGTCTGGCCCGCGGCGATCGTCAGCTCGATCTGCGTATCCTCGACATCTATGGCGATATAAGCGTTGACCCCGGCTTCCTCCGGCACGATCCGCAGGGTAAAGGTGCCCTGATCCAGCATGTTCAGGTCAGCCAGCAGGCTGTTCTCCACGATGCCGGCGTACAGGGTGATGCTCTGCTCATCCCGCTTCAGTTCCACCGCCAGGTACGAATCGCCGTTCTCGTTGGAATACAGGGCGGCGTCCAGCACGGGCAGTTCGGCTTCGTCGCTGCTCTCGATCTGCTCCAGGGTCTGGGCGATGGCGTCGGCGTCAAAGCCGGGCACCATGCTCAGCAGAGGCGCTGCGGCTTCTTCTTCCGCAATGCCCTTCAACGCGCCCACGATGGCGGAGGCCAGCTCCTTGAGGGTGATGTTCACAGGCACCTTGACGGTAAAATCGTGACCGTTCACGTTGTATTCGCCCTGCTCGGCTTCGCCCACTTTGGCGCTGATGGTTTCAAACAGCGTCTGCAGATGGGGCGCGATGGCAGCCGCGATGGCGTCGGCATCCAGATCGGCGGGCAGCATGGACTGAAGCTGCTCAATCAGCGCCATGACGGTTTCCATTTTCACAGTAAAAACATAATCGGGGATCACGTCGGCGGCGATCACCAGGCCCTCTTCCGTGGCGTTGAGGGTCAGGGAAGCCAGGGTGCCGTCCTTCAGCGTCACGTCCAGCTGCGCGCCGTTACTGGCGACGACGGCCTTGACGCCCAGGGCATTGATGATGTTCACCAGCAGGCCGGCAGCGGCGGCGGAGCTGTCATCCAGATCGGCGCCGCCTATGGCAGCCAGGCCCAGGATGCTTTCCTGGTTCAGGGTGATGCTGCCGGTGACGGTCACGCCGCCCGCCGCCAGTTCGGCAGCGTCCGGCATTTCCGCCAGCGCGCCGGCACAGCCCAGGGTCATCGCCAGGGCCAGCAGGATCGCAAGGATCTTTTTCATAGAGAGGTTCTCCTTTCATTCGCGTCCGCTTTTTGCGGAATCATTTGCAGGATCAGTATATCATAAACCGTTCAAAAGCTCAACGCATTTTGAACGTTATTTTGCTCTTTTTATGTGCAAAAATTGACATATCAGCCGCTTTTGCCTTACAGCCCCAGCCCCGTTCCCAGGTTTTCCAGCCATTCCCCGGCGCTTTCCCCGAATCGGGGCAGAAGGCCCGCCAGATCCTCCGCCGTCATTTGATCCAGGCGGATCACCTCCTCCGCGTCCTCCAGGGTCTCAATGGCAAAGGGCGCGGCGGTCTTGCTCTCCAGGGTGACGGTCACGGCTGCCCCCGTTTCCTCGTCCCGCCAGGCCAGCGTCCCGTTCAGGCGGGTGGCGGACTGCTTGCTGCTGCCGGAGGACAGGAGGGCGTTCAGGGTCACGCTCTGCCGGGGCTGCCCCTCCCGGGGGATCAGGAGGAGCTCCCCCGCCACCGTCTTTTCAAATTGATCGGCGCTCAGGCTGTACTGCTCCTCCCCCGTTTGCCATGTGAGGATAAAACCAAGGGCCGATAGCTCCCCGCCATCCGCCGCCTTTCGCACAAACGCCCCTTCATACCGATCCTCCGCCGTCTGGGCAAAATTCAGGCGCGTTTCTCCGTCGGCGCGCTTCAACGTAAAGGCCCATTCCTGCCCCGCCGCCGTGGGGCGCAGGGCGATGGTCACTTCTTCTTCTGTCCCGTTCAGGGGCAGGGTGATTTCATCCAGCAGGGGCCTGCCCAGGCTGTCGTACCTGCGCAGCAGGGCGATATCGCCCCCAAGCTCCATGCCCGATACGGCTTCCCGAAGCGTATTCCCTGCTCCGGGCTGCAGCCAGGCTTCCGTTCCGGCGGGGGCTATTTCCCGCAGGACGGACAGCAGCCGGTCGCTGCCGTACAGATCGTCCAGGAGCCGAAGCATTTCCGCCTTCACCCCGTCCCGGGGCAGCAGGAAGGAAAGCTCGGTATAGTCGGTCCCGTCCTCCGAACCCAGGGAAAAATCCGCGTAGCTGTTCACCCAGATTTCCAGGTCCGTTTCCAGGCCCCGGAAAGCGTCGGCGGCCTTTTGCCGCCATTCCGAAGAAGCGCCGTTGACCGCCAGCAGCAGCCGCACCCCCTGGGTGAGCCCCGGGCTGACCCCCGCGCCGGACAGGACCGCCGCCCCGTCCCAATCCCGGGGCGCGGCGTAAAACCGCCCGTCTCCCGCCAGGAGGTCGCTGGCGGCGCCGATCAGATCGGCATTCATCCGAAGGACGGTCCTGCCCGCCGCTTCGCCGTCGATTTTCAGCGTCAATACCGCTTCCGTATGGCCCCGCTGCACGCTTTCCTCCACTGTCAGCGCGGCCCGGTCGGAAAGGGCCTTGATCGCCCGCCATACCTCCTGCGGCAGGGCGGCGGTGCTCTCCCCTTCCGCGTGCAGGGTCACCGCGGCCCGATAGGCGGATTGCTGAATCTGCAGGACGAATTTTTCCTCCAGCGTGTAATCCGCCGCCAGGCAGGGCCAGGCGCAAAGCAGCAGCGCGGCGGCAATCAAAAGCCCGGCGATCCGTCTCTTCATGGGTTCCGGTCCTCCTTTACGATCCAGCTGTCCGTATCTTCCGTCAGGGCGGCGGCGGGCCCATTCATCCAGGCGTCCGTCCGCAGGTCATGCAGAAGGTGATCCCGCGTTTCCTCCGGCGCCGTCTTTATGAGCCTTGCGATCACGCCGGTCAGCGGGATCAATTCTCCCTGCACCGCCGCTTTCGCCTGTTCCCCGTCCATTTCCCGCAGGTCCCTTGCCGCCGGGGCCGCCGGAGCGTCCGTTTCCGCCCCCCGCCGAACGGTCAGGGTGATTTCCCCCTTCAGCGTTTCCTTGTTCTTTTCCGTTCGGCTTGCTTTCACCGTGCCGTGCAGCCCCGCTTCGTCAAGGGTCAGCGCCGGGGTCAGGGTCCATACGGTCTGCGCCTTGTTTTCGGTCTGCCTGATTTCGATTTTGCCGCTCCAGGCTTCCTGGTCTTCGCCCACGGCGTTCCGCAGATTGACGCTGCCCTTGAAGGTTTTTTCCGCCGTCTGGTGTTCCCAGGCAAAGTACAGCGTGCGGACCCGCTTTTCCGCTGTCTCCCTGTATTCCAGCACCAGCCGGAGGTCCCCCCGTTTCAGGCTGAAATAACCGCCCATGCCGGGAGTGAAGCCAAAATACAGCGTGGCGCTTTTCATATCCCCGCCGATCCCGGTCTGGCAGGTCAGCTGCATGCCCATATCCTGCCCGTCGGCGTTCAGGAACCGCTTGAACCGGCATTCCCCGGAAAAGCCCAGGGCCCGCAGCGTTTCTTCCAATTGAGCGTAGGCCCCCGGGTATTCCTCCGCCGCTTCCCTTACGGCGGGCAGGGCGGCGTCCAACGCCTCCTGCCAGATGTCCGCCGTCAGTTCGCCCTTTTTGAACAGATATGTTTCATAAGCCGCGGAGGCGGCGGCGTTTCGGATGGAGGTGCGCTCCTTCGCAAGCTTCGGCGCGGCATATTTTCCCAGCGTCCCGTACAGCGCCTGGGCAAAGGCGGGGTACGCCTGCATGAAGGGCGCCGGAGAAAGGGACAGAGGGCTCTCCCCCAGCATAAGCTCCAGCGCATTTTTCTGATCCGGCGCGGTGATGTACGCCCCGCCCTCCGGCCCGAAGGCCGTCAGGGTATATTGAGGGCCGCGATGGGTTTGCGCAAGGAACGCCGTTTTCCCGTCCAGGGTGATTTCCGTCCGGGCGTCCTGATCCCGAACAGCCGAAAGGAAGGCAACGCGGCTCAGCCAGTCGTTCAGTACCGCCAGGGAATCCTCCCCCGCGTTTTGAAGCTTGGAAAGGGAGCATTGCAGCGTCGCCGTGACGCCGTCCTTTTCCATGTCCAAAAAGCCCGGCGAAAATTCGGCCCGTCCCCCGGGCGCAAGCAGCATCAGCAACAGGATAGAGGCCATCAGCCCCCGAAGCCTTCTTCGCATCCCATCCTCCCCCTTTCCCTCCATACAACGGCGCGTCAATTCCTATTTGTTCCCATTATACAGCACAAATCCGCAAAAGAAAAGCCGCCCCGGGCAAAACCGATTGATTTTTCACTCCAACATATGGTATGATGATAAAAAACGTACGCTATCCCTTTTTCTAAGGAGGATGTATGGAGCTTTATCACGATTCCCAATCGCCCTTCTGCCGGCTGCCCGCCGGGGCGGTGCCCTGCGATACCCATGTGATTTTCCGTATCCGGGCATCGGAGGAGATCACCGCCGTCACGCTGCGCTTTTACGACGGCAGCGAAAAATGGTTCCCCATGGAGGGGGAGGCCATGGGCTGGTTCCATTGCTCGGTGAGAATGCCGGATATCCCCATCCTGTGCTGGTATGATTTCCGGGCCGAGGATGCCCATGGCAACGAATTTGCCTACGGCGGGCCCCAGGACGGCATGGGCGGCGAGGGCATCTTTTCTCCCCATCCCCACGCCTGGCAGATCACCGTTTATGACCCCGCCTATACCACCCCGTCCTGGCTTCGCACCGGCGTAATGTATCAGATTTTTCCCGATCGGTTTTATGCCTCCGGGGCGTCTCATCCCCGCCGGGAGGAATGCTATTATCACGAAAGCTGGCAGGAGGAGCCCATCCTCATGCCCGAGGGCGGGGATAATAACTGCGCCCGGGATTTTTTCGGCGGCGATCTGAAGGGCATTCAGGAAAAGCTGCCCTATCTTGCCGAGCTGGGCATCACCGTACTGTATCTGAACCCCATCTTCCAGGCCCGGTCCAACCACCGCTACGATACCGCCGATTACCAGACGATCGACCCGCACCTGGGGGAAAACGCGGATTTTGTTTCCCTGTGCGCCGCCGCCAGGGAATTGGGCATCCGCATCATGCTGGACGGGGTGTTCAGCCACACCGGGGAGGACAGCGTGTATTTCAATCGCTACGGGCGTTTCCCCTCCGTAGGGGCCTGCCAATCCACGCATTCCCCCTATTATCCCTGGTATAAATTCACCCGCTATCCCGACGAATACAAAGCCTGGTGGGGCTTCCATACCCTGCCCGAGATCGAAAAGAACGATCCCACCTACCAGGATTTCATGTTCCGGGAGGATGGGGTGGTGCGGAGCTGGATCAAAAACGGCTCCTCCGGCTGGCGGCTGGACGTGGCGGACGAACTCACCATGGATTTCCTGCGCAAGCTTCGCGCCGCCGCCAAGGCGGAGGACCCGGAGGCCGTGGTGCTGGGCGAGGTATGGGAGGATGCCAGCCATAAGGTGGCCTATGACGAAATGCGCTGCTACTGCCAGGGGGACACCCTGGACAGCGTGATGAATTACCCCCTCCGGGCCGCCGCCAACGATTTCTTTACCGGGCGCACGGACGCCTATGCCCTGGCCCGGCTCATCCTGAGCCAGAAGGAAAATTATCCCCTTCCCTTCTATTATTCCTTGATGAACCTGGCGGGCAGCCACGACCGGGCCCGGGCCATCAACACCCTGGCGGATCGCACCTTTGAGGAGCTGCCCCTTGCCTCCCGCCGGGGCAGGAAGCTGACAAAAGAAGAATACGCGACGGGCCGCAGGCGCTATATCGAAATGATGAAGCTGCTCTGCGCGCTGCCCGGCATCCCCTGCGTCTATTACGGCGACGAGCGGGGGGCCCAGGGCGGCCCCGATCCCTTCTGCCGGGGCGCCTTCCCCTGGGAGGGAGGCGATCAGGAGCTGGAAAAAGAGATCCGCGCCCTTTTGTGGCAGCGGCGGCGCAGCCCCATCCTGCAGACGGGCTGGCTGAATGTCAAGGTCCCGGATGCCGACACCCTCCTCATCACCCGCCGGATCGTTGGGGGCGTGGATGTGTTCGGTGCGCCTGCGGAGGACGGGGAGATCACCGTCCGAATCAAACGGTAAAAACGGTATAAGCGCATGATGACGCTGGATTCGCTGAAAGGCATGGGCCGGGCCCGGCTGGAAACGCTGGAAAAGGCAGGCATCCGCACCCTGGCGGACCTGCTTTTGACCCTTCCCATCCGTTATCAGGATACCTCCGCCGTCACTCCGCTCAATGAGATCGCCCCCGGAACGGAGGTCTGCGTCAGCGGTTTTCCCAAGGCCGCGCCGCGCTTAAGCCGCTTCCGGGGGCTTACCTCGGTATCCCTGAGGCTTCTGGATGAAACGGGCGGGCTGAACGTGGTTTGGTTCAATCAGCCCTGGCTGCAAACCCAAATCCGCCAGGAGGATCATTTGACCCTGTACGGGCGGGTGGATCGGGATAAGCAGGGCAAGATCCGCATGGCAAGCCCCGTCATCGTGAAGGAGCGGGGCATTTTGCCCGTGTATCGGGCCCTGGCGGGGCTGCCTCCCAAAACCATGCGGGATCTGATCCGCCAGGCCCTGACCCAGTTGGAGGATTGCTGCCCGGAAACGCTGCCCGATATCCTGCGGGTCAAATACCACCTGTGCGAGAGGAATTTCGCCCTGCGCCAGGCCCATTTCCCGGAAACGAAAGAAAACCTGATGATCGCCCTGCGCCGCATGTCCTTTGAGGGGATGCTTCTGTATCAGGCCGCCGCTGCCGCCCTGAGGGGAGAGCGCACCCGAGGCATCGTGATCCCCGCCTCCCGGGAGGATCAGCAGGCTTACTGGGCCTCCCTGCCCTTCCCGCCCACAATGGCCCAGACCCGGGTGCTGTCGCAGATTGCCGACGATCTTTCCGCGTCCCACGCCATGGGCCGCATGGTGCAGGGGGACGTAGGCTGCGGCAAGACCGCCCTGGCCTTCGGCGCCATGTATCTGTCCGCCAAGGCGGGGTATCAAAGCGCCCTCATGGCCCCGACGGAAATATTGGCCCGGCAGCATCTGGAAAGCGCGAAAAAAATATTGGAGCCCCTGGGCGTCTCCTGCGGCCTGCTCATCGGCGGCATGAAGACGAAGGAGAGAAGGGAAGCGCTGCAAAGCATAGCCTCCGGGGAATGGCAGTGCGTCATCGGCACCCACGCCCTGATCTCGGAGGGCGTTTCCTATCAAAACCTGGGTCTGGTGGTCACCGACGAACAGCACCGCTTCGGCGTGCGCCAGCGTCGGCTGCTTTCCAAAAAGGCCGACGGGCCGGAGGCCGCGCCTAACGAACTGGTGCTCTCCGCCACGCCTATCCCCCGCACCCTGGCGCTGGTGCTCTACGGCGATCTGGATCTATCCGTGGTGGATGAATTGCCCCCCGGCCGCACCCCGGTAAAAACCCGCATCGTGCCGGAGGATAAACGGGAGGGGATGTATTCTTTCATCCGGCAGCAGGCATCTGCGGGCCGGCAGTGCTATATCGTCTGTCCCCTGGTGGAGGAAAGCGAGCAGATCGACGCCAAAAGCGCCCAGGATACCTACGCCGAGCTTTCCACCGGCCCCCTGGCTGATCTCAGGCTGGGCCTCACCTACGGGGATCAGGACCCTCAGGAAAAGGAAGAAACCATTCAAAAGTTTTCTCAGGGGGCCTTGGACGTGCTGGTCTCCACCACTGTGATCGAGGTGGGGGTCAACGTGCCCGCCGCCACCGTCATGGTGATCGAAAACGCCGATCGCTTCGGCCTGAGCCAGTTGCATCAGCTCCGGGGCCGGGTGGGCCGCGGGGCGGAGGAAAGCTGGTGCTTCCTCATGGCCTCCCCCAACGAGCGCTTGAAAACCCTGTGCGAAACGGGCGACGGCTTCAAGATCGCCCAAAAGGATCTGGAGCTTCGGGGCCCCGGGGATTTCCTGGGCACCCGCCAGCACGGGGATACCCTGATCCCCGGCATGGCCCTGGGAGCGGACGTGCAGATGCTGGAGGAAACCACCCAATGCCTGAAATGGCTCCGTTCTCCCGGGTACGAGGCCGAATGGACCCAGGTCAAGGAAAGCGCCCAGGCCGCCTTCGCCAAGGCCATGGACGATATCGCCATGAACTGAGCGCAAAAACAGATTTCATTTTATTTCATTCACTCTTTGCCTTCTCCCGCAGAAAGGAGCTTCTATGCTGACGATTCTCGGCGGCAGCCAGCAGTCCCTTCGGCGTCGGCTCATCTCCCTCGCCGCTCAGGGCGATCCCATGCTGGTGATCGTGCCAGAGCAATATACGCTGCAGACGGAACGGGAGCTGATGGACGGCCTTTCCGCCCCCGGCTTTTTCGATCTGGAGGTCCTGTCCCCCTCCCGGCTCACCGAACGGGTATTCGCCGCCGCCGGGGCGGACAGCCGGGTGCGCATCGACGCCCGGGGAAAGCAGTTCGCCCTGGCCCAGGCGCTGTTAAAAAGCCAGAAAAACCTGAAATATTACGAAAGCGCCGCCGGGAAGCAGGGCTTCATCCAGCGCCTGGGTGCCCTCATTGCCGATTTCAAACGGGCGGGGATCACCCCGGAAGCCCTTTCCCTCCACGCGGACAGCCTGGAGGAGGGGGCCGCCCGGGATAAGATGCAGGATCTTTCCCTCCTCTATGCCGCCTATCAGGCCCAATTATCCGCCCAGTTCGTGGATGGGGAGGACGTGGTGGAAAGCATGCTCCTTCGCCTGCCGGACAGCGGCGTGGCCCGGGACCGGCGGGTGGCGGTCTATGGCTTCGACGTATTCACGGGGCAAATGAACCGCATGCTTTTGACCCTGGCCCGGGAAAGCGGCGACGTGCACGCCCTGATCCAGATGGGCAGGGAGGATATGTTTTTCCCCGTTCGGGAAAGCGCCCAGCGGCTGGTGAAAGCCGCGGAGGAGGCGGGCGTCCCCTGCCGCTTTTCCCTGCTGCCCCCGGAATGGGAGGGCAAAGCCCCTGCCCTCGTTCACCTGTCCGCCCAGTTTTTAGCAACCCACGGGAAAGCATATCCCGGTCCCGCCCCGGAGATCCGCCTTTATGCCGCCCCCAGCCCCTATTTCGAGGCCCACTTCATTGCCCAGGAGATCCGGGCGCTGAACGAATCCGGCGTGGCCTTCGGGGATATGGCGGTGGTGATGGGGGACGCTTCCTTTGCCGGTACCCTTTCCACCGTCTGCCAGGCTTATCAGATCCCCGCTTACGTGAGCCGCAAGCTGCCCGCCGCCTCCCACGGCGCGGCCCGGTTCCTGCTTGCCTCCCTCCGGGCGGTATCCGGGGGCTGGGATCAGGAGGATATGCTTTCTCTCATCAAATCCGGCTATGCTCCCATCGGGGAGGAGGATTCCTGGCGGCTGGAAAACTACGTTCTTTCCTACGGCATCCGGGGCAAAATGTGGCTCGCTCCCTTTATCCGGGGCAGCGCCTCGGAATGCGCCCGGCTGGAGGAAGCCCGATCCGCCCTCATCACCCCTTTGCTTGCGCTGAAAAGCCGCTTCCGGGAGGCGGAAAACGCCGGGAATGCCCTCCGGGCGCTGTACGATTATCTGACGGAAACGGGTCTTCCCGACCGCCTCGCCGAGGCCCAGGAAAGCTTGCTTTCCCGAAACATGGCAGCCCAGGCGGTGCAGGCCCGGCAGGTGTGGGACGCCATCACGCAATTGCTTTCCCAGGCCTGGGTGCTCCTCAGCGAATCCACGGTCACCTCCCGGCATCTGGCCTCCTGGCTGGAGGCGGGGCTGGACGCCTGCGAGCTTTCCTCCCTGCCCCCTACGGCGGACGCGGTGATGTGCGGGGAGGTGGGCTCCCTGCCCCTGTCCCAGCCAAGGGTTCTGTTCCTGACCGGCATGACCGACGGGCTGTTATCCCCCGCCGAACCGGGGCTTTTGACCCCCCAGGAGCAGGAGGACGCCCAGCAGCGCCTTCACGCCTATCTGTCGCTGACAAACGACGGGCAGGATGCGCTGCGCTTTCTGGACGTTTGGAAGGCCCTGTCCGCCCCTGCGGAAAAGCTGTATCTCACCCGCTCTCAGGCCACCCAGGAGGGGGCGGCCCTGCGGCCCTTCGCCCAGCTCAAGCACATCCGCCGCCTGTTCCCCGCCCTGGTGGAGGAAGGGGGCGTCAGTCAGAAGATCGCCGCCCGAAGGCCCTTCGCTCCCCTGCCCGCCCTGGATTCTCTGGGGGCCCGGGCCAGAGAGGGAGAAATGACCCCGGAATGGCTGGAGGCCTGGAAATACCTGTGCAAGGCCCCCGAGACGGCCTCCCGTGCCGCCGCCCTGCGCGCCGCCTTCCTGCCGGATACTCCCGCCGCGCCCCTGCCTCGGGAGATCACAAGAGAGCTGTTCATGGAGCGGGTCATGTCCGTCAGCCGGCTGGAAAACTTCGCCGTATGCCCCTACAAGCATTTCGTAGAGCAGGGCCTGTCCCCCAAGCCCCGAAAGGAATGGACGCTGACCCCCATCGACGCGGGGAATTTTTACCACAGCGCCCTGGAGGGATTCACCCGGCTGCTGCCCTCCGTGCCCGGCTGGCCTCAAATTCCGCGCAGGGACTGCGACGCCCTGATGGATCAGGCCGCGGCGCCTGTGCTTCAGCAGATGCTGTCCGGCGTCATGGGCGACAGCGCCCGGATGCGGGCCGCGGGGGATAAGTACCTCCGGGTGCTCAAGCGGGTGGCCTGGACCTTCACCCGAGGGGCCCGGCAATGCGCCTTCACCCCCCGGGACGCGGAGGTGCGCTTCGGCTACCCCGGGGGCATCCCCCCCATCCCCCTGACCTTAAAAGACGGCTCCCGGGTGTATATCCGGGGCATCATTGACCGCATCGACCGCTACGCTGGGGATGAGGGCGTGTTCCTGCGGGTGGTGGATTACAAATCCGGCGCAGAAAAGCTGGACCCGGCAAGGCTGTTCTGGGGCGCGCAGCTGCAGCTGCTTTTGTACCTGCGGGCCGCCCTCTCCATGGAGGAGGATGCCCAGCCCGCCGGGGCCTTCTACATGCATGTGTTCGATCCCCTGCTCCCGGACCCGGATACCGCCGCCGATATCGAGGACGCCCTGGCAAAGGCCCTGGCCCTGCGGGGCGTGGCCCTCAAGGACGTTTCCATCCTCCGGCGCATGGATGCCGGCAGCCCGCCCCTGACGCTGCCCAAGGTGCTCACCAAGGACGGCGGCTTTGATAACCGGGCCATGCTGGCGACCCTCCAGGAGATGGGGAGCCTGATCCGCCACGCGGAAAAGACGGCCTCCCAGCTTGCGGAGCGTATGCACGCCGGGGAGATCGCCGCCGCCCCGCTCTGCGATAAAAGCCTGAAGGGCCCCTGCGATTTCTGCGATTACGCCGCCATCTGCCGCCGGGATACCCGCCGGTCCCCCCATGACGCCCGTATCCTGCCCGCCATGAGCTTTGAGGAGCTGTTGGAGAAAATCGATCCGTAAACGGAGAGATCTATTCGCCTCCTTCATCTGTTCACGATTCACTTTTTATCCCCTTCTTCCGCACTTGAAATTCCGCCCAATATCAGGTATAATGAGAAAAACAATACTGTAAAGGGGGGCTTTCCCATGATACAGGTCATTCACGGCAAGAAAGGCACTGGCAAGACCAAGCGCATTCTGGACCAGGCAAACGATGCCATCAAGGCCCACAAGGGCGACGTCATCTTCATTGACGACGATAACCGTTACATGTTCGATCTGCGCCACGAGGTGCGCTTTGTGAACGCCGGGGAATACGGGTGCGACAGCCCGGAAATGTTCTTCGGCTTCCTGTGCGGCATGCTGGCCCAGAATTTTGATATCAGCGTGGTGTTCATCGATGCGTTTTTGAAGCTGGTGAAAACGGACGTCGCCAACACCGAAGAATTCTTCTCCCGCCTGGAAAAGCTGGGGGACAAGCACAACGTGCAGTTCATCCTCTCCGTCAGCGTGGATGACGCCGTGGCGCCGGAATTCATCAAAAAATATTTTATCTGAGGGGGTTTTCCCTTGCCTTATATCAGCACCCGCGGGGCGGCGCCCGTCACCGCCCCGGAGGCCATCGTGCGCGGCATCGGGCCGGATGGCGGCCTGTACGTGCCCACTTCTCTGCCCCGCTTGACCCGGGCGGATTTTGCCGCCTTGGCGCTTCTTCCCTATCCCGCCCGGGCTGCCCGGGCCCTGGCCCTTTTGCTGGACGGCTTTTCGGAGGATGAGCTTTTGCCCATGGCAAACGCCGCCTATGCCCGGTTCGATACCCCCGCCGTTGCCCCCGTCGCGGCGCTCACGGAGCGCCGGTACGTGCTGGAGCTTTTCCACGGCCCCACCCTGGCCTTTAAGGATATGGCGCTGCAAATGCTGCCCCATCTGATGACCGCCTCCGCCCGGAAAACGGGCGAAACCCGGGAGATCGCCATTTTGACCGCCACCTCCGGGGATACCGGCAAGGCGGCGCTGGAGGGCTTCCGGGACGTGGAGGGCACCTCCGTCACGGTGTTTTATCCCCTGGGCGGGGTCAGCGCCGTGCAGGAAAAGCAGATGGTGACCTCCCGGGGAAAGAACGTGCATGTGGCAGCGGTGAAGGGCAATTTTGACGATGCCCAGACCGGGGTCAAGGCCCTGTTCGCCGATCCCGCCTTTGCCAGGGACATGGCTTCTTTGGGCAAGACCCTTTCCTCCGCCAATTCCATCAACCTGGGCCGTCTGGCCCCCCAGGTGGCCTATTATCTCTCCGCCGTGGCGGACCTGCTGGCCCAGGGCCGCATCACCTGGGAGGAGGGCGTCAATATCTGCGTGCCCACCGGCAATTTCGGCAACATTTTAGCCGCCTGGTACGCCAAGCGCATGGGCGCGCCCATCCGCCGCCTGATCTGCGCCAGCAACCGAAACGACGTGCTCACCGATTTCATCCGCACCGGGGTGTATGACCGGCGCAGGGAATTTCATAAGACCATCTCTCCCTCCATGGATATCCTGATCTCCTCCAATCTGGAGCGGTATCTTTGGGAGCTTTCGGAGGGCGACTGCGCTCAGGTCCGCTCCTATATGGAGCAATTGAAAATCGAAGGCGCTTATACCTTGAATGAAATGAGCAAGGTGCACATGCGGTCCGCCTTCTTCGGCGGCTTTGCCGACGACGGGGCCACCGCCGCCGCCATCCGCCGCGCCTGGGTGCGGGAGCGTTACCTTGCCGATCCCCACACCGGCGTCGCCTTCTCCGTATCGGAGGATTACCGCCGGGAGACGGGCGATGCCACGCCGCTGCTCATCGTATCCACCGCCAGCCCCTACAAATTCTCCGCAGACGTGGCTGCCGCCATCGGCGTGCCCGTGCCGGAGGATGCCTTCGACGCCGCCGATTCCCTGGAGCAGGCCACCGGCGTGCCCGCGCCCCAGGCAGTGAAGGAATTAAAGTCCCTGCCCGTCCTGCACACCCGGGTCTGCGAAAAGGACGGCATGGGCCGGGCCGTTCTGGACGGCTTTGCCGATTCCCAATGAAAACAGTCAAAATGTACGCCCGGAACGCCGATTTCCAGCGGTTCGAGGCGCTGAAGCGCAGCCGGGAAAAGCGGAGCAGGCAAGGCCTGTTCTTTCTGGAAGGCGTGCAGATGGTGGAGCAGAGCATCCGCCACGGCTGGCGGTTTTACGCCATGGCGGTGGCGGACGGGAAGCGCCTCTCCGGCTGGGCGGAGGATATGATCCGCAGGGCTGATCCCCAGGTGCTCTATCAGATGGCCCCGGCCCTCCACGGGGAACTGTCCGACCGGGAAAACCCCTGCGAGATACTGGGGCTCCTGTACGCCCGGGAGGATGGGATGGCCCGTTTGTCCGCCCGCTTGGCGGGGGCTTATCCCCCCTTGATCGCCGTATTCGATCGGCCCGCATCTCCCGGCAATCTGGGCACGTTCCTGCGCTCGGCGGATGCGTTTTCCGCTTCCGGCGCCCTCGTGACGGGCCACGCCGCGGATTTTTACGACCCCCAATGCATCCGCGCCAGCGTGGGCACCCTCTTTTCCATTCCCTTTGCGTCCCTTTCCGGGGCGGAGGAGGCGGCTGATTGCCTCCGTGCTCTCCCCTGCCGCCCCCTGATCGTGGGCACCAGCGCCCACGGCACGGTGAACCTGAGCGACGTTGATTTGACCGGGCCGGTAGCCCTGGCTGTGGGCAACGAGACCTTCGGCCTCTCCCAGGCCTGGAAGGATAAGTGCGATGTGCTGGCCCGCATCCCCATTTTCGGGGCCGCGTCCTCCCTGAACGCGGGCAGCGCCGCCACGGTGTGCTTTTATGAGATCTGCCGTCAGCGGATGGCAAAGGGCCTGATCCCCCGCTGACCTTCTCCCGGATCAGACGCCGTATGCCACGGCGTTTCGATAAGAAAAAAATGAAGAATTGGAGGAAACAAACGATGAAATGGGTATGCAGTGTTTGCGGTTACGTCTATGAAGGGGAACAGCCCCCGGAAAAGTGCCCGGTGTGCAAAGCGCCCGCCAGCAAGTTCACCAAGCAGGACGCTGAAATGACCTGGGCGGCGGAGCATGTGGTGGGCGTGGCCCAGGGCGTGCCGCAGGATATCATCGACGATCTGCGCGCCAATTTCCAGGGCGAATGCAGCGAAGTGGGCATGTATCTGGCTATGGGCCGGGTGGCTGCTCGGGAAGGCTATCCCGAAATCGCCGAATATTGGAAAACCGCCGCCTTTGAAGAGGCCGAGCACGCTGCCAAGTTTGCCGAGCTCCTGGGCGAAGTGCTCACCGACTCCACGGAAAAGAACCTGAAAATGCGCGTGGAAGCCGAAAACGGCGCCACCGCCGGCAAGACCGACCTGGCTAAGCGCGCCAAGGCCCTGAACCTGGACGCCATCCACGACACCGTGCATGAGATGGCCCGCGACGAAGCCCGGCATGGCAAAGCCTTTGCTGGACTGCTCAAGCGGTACTTTGGGAAATGAGGATTACTGACCATGGCAACGTT
>CAJOPV010000156.1 GCA_905236495.1 uncultured Christensenellaceae bacterium | reverse complement strand
GGCGGCTGCACCCGCGGAGGAAGCGGAGACCGAAGCCGCCGAGCCCGCCCTGGAAGAGCCTGCCAAGGCCCAGAAGCTGCCGCTGCATCAGCGTATTTTCGGGCGGCCCGAAACCCCCGCCAACATGCCCGAGCCTCCTAAGCCCGAAGAAATTGCGGCGGAAGAAGCGGCGGAAGAAGCGGCGGAGGAAGTCCCCGCGGAGGAAGAGGCGGCCCCCGAAGCGGAAGCGATCCCCCAAGCGGAGGAAGCGGAAGCAGCCCCCGCTGAGGAGGAGGCCCCGGTAAGCGACGAAAACGACCTGGAGGAAACCAACCATGAATGACAATCGGACGTTCTTTAAGAATATGTTCAAAATCGGCACGCCGGAATGCGCCATCACCTGCGCCATCATTGCCATGGTGCTGGCGCTGCTGTTCCTGCTGCTGGGCTTTTGGAAAATGCTGCTCATCGCCGGGCTTATGCTCATCGGCGGCTTCCTGGGCGGGGTCAAAAACAAGCGGGAATACATTTCCTCTCTGGTGAATCGTCTCTTCCCGCCCAAATCCACCGTGCCCTACAAGGAAAAGAACGATCAGATCGCCCAGGCCATCCGGGAAGCCCGGGAAAAGGAAGCATCTGCCCAGGCGGAGGAAACCGGCGACCCGGACGAACCCAACGAATGATACGCGAGGAGTTAAATTCCCATGGCTCGTAAAGCGGCACGGGCGGCAGCCGTGCAGATGGTGTATGAACAAATGCTGGGGGGCGCCGGTGGCGAGGATACGCTGCGGGGCCTGATCGAATTTGTTCCCGAGGAGGACGATCAGCAGTATATCGACGGCATCTTATCCGGCGTTGCGCAGCACGCGGAGCAATTGGACAGGGATATCGCCGATTGCCTCAAGGGCTGGACGCTGGACCGCATCGCCCGGGTGGATCTGGCGGTTTTGCGGGTGGCGGCCTTTGAGCTTTGCGTGCAGCGGGAGACGCCGGACGCCGTCGTCATCAACGAAGCGGTGTCCCTGGCCCAGCGGTACGATTCCCCCGTGGCGGCGAAGTTCGTAAACGGCGTGCTTTCCACCCTGCTTTCCCGCCGGGATGCTGCCGGGCAGGAAACATGATGCTTTCGCTGGGGCTGGATACCAGCTGCTATACCACCTCCTGCGCCCTGTGCGCCGATGAGGGGGAACCCCGTCAGGCCCGCAGGCTTTTGCCGGTAGCGGCGGGTGAACGCGGCCTTCGCCAAAGCGAGGCCGTGTTTGCGCATGTAAGGCAGCTTTCCACATTGCTGACAGCGCTGATGAAGGACGCGGACGCGCCCGTTTCCTGCGTCTGCGCCTCCGCCTCCCCCCGGGACGGGGAGGACAGCTACATGCCCGTTTTTCAGGTAGGCCTGAGCCAGGGCCGTTCCATTGCCGCCGCCCTGGGGGTGCCCTTTTATGAGACCACCCACCAGCGGGGCCACATCGCCGCGGCGAAGTGCCAAAGCGGCCTGGAAGTGGACGATTTCCTGGCCCTGCACTTATCCGGCGGCACCACCGACGTGGTGCTGGTAAGAGGCGAATCCCTTTCCCCGGTGGGCACATCCCTGGATCTGCACGCCGGGCAGTTGGTGGATCGGGTCGGCGTGGCCCTGGGCCTCCCCTTCCCCGCCGGGCCCCATCTGGAGGAATTGGCGGTGCGGGGCCAATGCCGAAACGCCGTACCCGTCAGCCTGGACTTATCGGGCCTAAGCTGCCATCTGTCCGGGGCGGAGGCGCAGCTTTTGCGCCTGCTGTCTGCCGGGGAGAAAAAAGAAAACGTGGCGGCGGAGGTCTATGGGGTGCTGTGCCGCACGGTGCTGCGGCTGCTTTCCGCCGCGGCGGAAAAAACGGGGGTCGGTCAGGTGCTGCTGGCGGGGGGCGTCATGTCCTCCGGGCTGCTTCGGGATATGCTGTCAGAACGGAATGAAAAGCGCCGCCTGGGATTGGACCTTCACTTCGGCAGGCCCGAATTCTCCGGCGATAACGCCGTGGGCGTGGCCTTGATCGGCCTGGAAAAATACAAAAAGGAGCATCAGCATGGCGATCTTGATGGACGGTAAAGCCCTGGCGGCGGAAAAAATGGCGGAGCTGAAAAAACGCGCTCAGGCCCTTCATGACGCGGGCCGCCCGGCGGGGCTTTCGGTGATCCTGGTGGGGGACGATCCCGCCAGCCAGGTCTATGTCCGCAACAAGGGCAAGGCCTGCGAGGAGCTGGGTATCTATTCCCAAACCCTCCGCCTGCCTGAAAACACCACGCAGGAAGAATTGGAAAGCTGCATTGAAACGCTGAACCGGGACGACCGCGTCCACGGCATCCTGGTGCAATTGCCTCTGCCCGGGCATCTCAACGAAGCGGCGGCTTTGGCACGGATCAGGCCGGAAAAGGACGTGGACGGCTTCCACGTGGAAAACGCGGGCCTGCTTTTTACGGGGCAGGAGGGCGTGGTGGCCTGCACTCCCAAGGGCATTTTGTACATGCTGAAAAAAACCGGCGTGCCCCTCTCCGGCAGGGAAGCGGTGGTGATCGGGCGCAGCAACATCGTGGGCAAGCCCGTGGGCATGCTGCTGCTCAATGAGAACTGCACCGTCACCTTCTGCCATTCCCGCACTGCCGATCTTTCCTCCCACACCCGCCGGGCGGATATCCTGGTGGCGGCGGTGGGCAAGCCCCGGTTCGTCACCGCCGATATGGTAAAGCCCGGCGCCGCCGTCATCGACGTGGGCATCAACCGGGTGGACGGCAAGGTGGTGGGCGACGTGGATTTTGAACAGGTGGAAAAGGTGGCGGGGTATATCAGCCCCGTCCCCGGAGGCGTGGGCAGAATGACGATCTGCATGCTGATGGAAAACACCCTGGAAGCCGCCGAAAGAAAGGCAAAGTGACCGATGGCCTGGACGCTTACCGTATCCGAGCTCAACGATTATGTGCGCCGCGCCCTGGCAAGCGACCCGTCGCTGCGCTTCCTTTCCCTTCGGGGAGAGATCAGCGATTTTAAGAGCTATTCCTCCGGGCATTGGTATTTCACCCTGAAGGATGAAAGCTGCACCATTCAGTGCGTTTGCTTCCGGCAGTACAATGCGCGGCTTTCCTTCCGCCCGGAAAACGGCATGAAGGTGATTCTCACCGGGGGCGTGGGCTTGTACGCCGAGCGGGGCAGCTACCAGTTTTACGCCGAATCCGTCACCCGGGACGGGGTGGGCGATCTGTTCCTCAAGCTGGAGCAGTTAAAGAACAGGCTGATGAAGGAAGGGCTTTTCGACGTGACGAAAAAGCGTCCCCTGCCCCTCCTGCCCCGGGCCATCGGCGTCGTCACCAGCCGAAGCGGCGCGGTGATCCACGATATCCTGACCGTGACGAGAAGGCGCTACCCCGCCATGCAGATCATCCTGCGCCCCGCCCAGGTGCAGGGAGAAGGCGCCGCGGAGGATATTGCCGCCGGCATCGCCGAAATCGCCCTGCTTCCCCAGGTGGATGTGGTGATCGTAGGCCGGGGCGGCGGATCGCTGGAGGATCTGTGGGCCTTCAACGAGGAGATCGTTGTGCGGGCCATCGCCGCCTGCCCGGTGCCGGTGGTGTCCGCCGTGGGCCACGAGGTGGATGTGACCCTCAGCGACCTGGCGGCGGACGTGCGGGCCGCCACCCCCTCCGTGGCGGCGGAGGTGTGCGTGCCGGAAAGGGACGCCCTGGAGGCCGCCGTGGAGAAAATGCGCAGGGGCCTGGAGAAGGCGGGAAAAAGCCAGCTGTTATCCCTGACCTCCCGGGTGGCCTACCTGGAAAAGCGGCTGGCCTCCTGTCATCCCGCCGCCCAATTGCAGCGGATGCAGGCCCGATCCGGGCTCTTGAGCCAGCGGCTTTCCTCCGCGGCGGAAAGAAGCATGACTGCCCGGAGGAGCCAATTGACATTGCTTCAAAACAAGCTGAACGCCCTGGGCCCCCGGCAGGCCCTGAGCCGGGGCTACGCGGTGGTGCTTTCCGGCAAAACCGCTGTCACCAGCGTTGAAAGGGCTTCGGAGGATATGACGTTGATCCTGCAGGACGGGCGCGTGCGGGTGCGCACGCTGGAAAAGCGGAAGGAGGATCCCTTTGGCGAAGAAGCAGGCAACCTTTGAGGACAGGCTCTCCGAATTGGAAGAGCTGATCCGCAAAATGGAAGGGGGCAATTTGCCCCTGGATGAAACACTGAAAAGCTATGAAGCGGGGATCAGGCTGTCAAAGGAACTGACGGCGGAATTGTCCGCCGCGGAAAAGAAGATGCTGGAATTATCCGGCGGAGAGCTGAAGCCCCTGGAGGATGCGCCGTGAAGGATGTGCTGACGCCGTATAAGCGGCGGTTGGAAACCTACCTTTCCGCCCTGCCCCTGACGGGCGCGCCGGAAAAGCTGCGCTCCGCCATGCGGTACAGCCTCCTTTCCGGCGGGAAACGCCTTCGGGGCTGCCTGACCCTTATGAGCTGTGAAATGGCGGGGAGCGATTCGGAAGCTGCCCTGCCCTTCGCCGCCGCCCTGGAAATGATCCACGCCTACTCCCTGATCCACGACGATCTGCCCGCCATGGATAACGATACCCTGCGCCGGGGCAAGCCCACCAATCACGTGGTGTATGGCGAGGCCATGGCGATCCTGGCTGGGGACGGGCTTTTGACCCACGCCTTCGAGCTGATAGCCTCCTCTCCCCATCCCCGGGCCTTCCGGGCCTTCGGAGAAATCGCCCGGGCGGCGGGGGTCGGCGGCATGCTGGCGGGCCAAACGCTGGATGTGACGCTGGAGGGAACGCAGCCGGAGCTTGAAACCGTTCAGGCCATCCACCGGGGCAAGACCGCCGCCCTGCTCACCGCCCCCGTGACGGCGGGGCTCATTTTAGGCGGCGCCTCCGAAGCGGAAATCGAGGCGGGCCGCGCCTTCGGCTGCCATCTGGGCATGGCCTTCCAGATCGTGGACGACCTGTTGGACCTGGAAGGGGACCCCGCCCTCATGGGCAAAACCCTGGGCAAGGACCAGGCGGAGGGCAAACTGACCTGGCCCGCCTGCGTGGGCGTCCCTCAGGCGAAAAAGGACGCGGAGGCCCACACCCGGGCCGCCCTGGACGCTCTGAGCTGCTTTGGCGAGCGGGCGGCTTCCATCCGGGAATTAACCTGCGCCATGCTGAGGCGGGCGCAGTAAATATCCTACAAATTGGGAGGTAAAAACAAATGATGGATCAATTCAAAGAAGAGGTCGTCGCCAAGCGGAACGGCGGCGTCCAAACCGCCCTGTTTATCACCGCCACGGCTGTGATGGTGCTGCTGGGAGTATATGCCCTGCTTGTTTTCGCGTCCCTGACCCGGATCCTGAGCATGGAAGGCTTCGGGACCTCCTTTTTCCTGGCGCTGGCGGAATTGGTGGTTTTCGGCGGCGCGGCGCTGCTGATCTTCCTGTTCCGGGACAGGATCAAGACGGAATACGAATACACCCTCACCAACAGCCAGATGGATTTCGCCCAGGTATTCAACAATAAAAAGCGCAAGTCCCTGGGCACCATGAACATCAAAAACGTGGAGGCCTGCGGCCTGGTGGCCTCCGGCTCCTTCAACCGCTACATCAGCATGCAGAACGTGAAGCGCAGCAACTGGTTTTTGAACCGGGACGCGGAGCTGTTCTATTTCTTCTTCCAGAAGGACGGCAACAAGCGCATCATCATCATCGAGCCCAGCGAGGAAATGCGGGATATGATCAAGAAGGTCATCCCCCAGGGCGTTTGGCAGAATAACTAAAGAGAGGCACGGAAGCTTTTCATGTCCGTTTATTTGGATAACAGCGCCACCACCCGGCCCTGCGATGCCGCGGTGGAGGCCATGAACGCCTGCATGCGGGAGGGGTTTTATAATCCTTCCGCCCTGTACGCCCCCGCTCTCCGGGCCGCCACCGCCCTGCGGGACTGCCGAGACGCGGTGCTCATTTCCGTCCACGCGCCCATGGCCTCCAAGGTGATCTTCACCTCCGGGGGCACCGAGGCGGATAACCTGGCGATCCTGGGCAGAGCCTCCAAGCTTCGCAGCGGCAAAGTGCTCTTCAGCGCGGGAGAGCATCCCGCCGTGAAGGAGGCCTGCCAGCACTGCGGCCTGGAAGCAGAAGAAATCCCCTACGACCGTATGGGCCGGGTGGATCTAACCGCCCTGCGGGACATGCTTTCGCCGGATACGGCGATGATCTGCTGCATGCAGGTGAACAACGAAACGGGGGCCATCCAGCCCCTTTCGGAAATCGCCGCCCTGCGCAGGGAGATCGCCCCCGCCGCCCACTTCCACGTGGACGGGGTGCAGGGCTTTTTAAGAGTGCCCTTCGATATGGCGGCCCTGGGGGCAGACAGCTACGCCCTTTCCGGGCATAAGATCCACGCCCCCAAGGGCGTCGGCGCCCTGGTGCTCGCTCCCCGTGCCCAGTTAAACCCCCGGCAGATGGGCGGCGGGCAGGAGGGGGGGCTTCGCTCCGGCACGGAAAACACCCCCGGCATCGCGGGCTTGCTTGCCGCCATCCGGGCGTACCCCAAGGAAAATGAGATGCGGGAAACGAAGCTGCTTCTGTGGCGGCTCATTCAGCAGGCCGTGCTCGGGGCGTCGGTGAACGGCCCCGCGCCGGACAGTCCCCTTTCCGCTCCCCACATTCTGAACGTATCCCTGCCCCCCGTGCGGTCTGAAACCATGCTGCACGCCCTGGAAGGCGAAAGGATCTATGTGGGCATGGGCTCCGCCTGCTCCTCCTTTAAGCAGCGGGTCAGCCCGGTGCTCCGGGCCATGCACGTGCCCGCCCCTCAGGCGGAATCCGCCCTGCGCTTCTCCCTGTGCCCGGAAAACACCCGGGCGGAAATGGAGATAACAGCTCAGGCGATCCAGAGGCAATATGCCGTATTATCCAAATTTCAAAGAAGATGAGGAATACTTATGCGTAAGCTGCTCATGGTTCGGTACGGTGAAATCTACTTGAAGGGGCTGAACAGGCCCTATTTCCTGCGGGCGCTGGTGCAGCGGGTAAAGGAGGCCGCCAAGCCCTTCGGGGGCCAGGTGTGGCTCCATGACGCCCGGGTGTTCGTCAGCGGCATGGACGACCTGGAGGGCTGCATGCAGCGGATATCGAAGGTGTTCGGCGTCCACTCCATCGCCCCTGCCGTGGAAATGGATAAGGACGATTTTGAGGGCATCTGCCGGGAGGCAAACGAGCTGATGCAGGGGTTGTCCGGCACGTTCAAGGTGGAGGCCCGCCGGTCTGATAAGCATTATTTCCTGGATTCTCCCCAGATCAACGCCAAGGTGGGCGAATACGTGCTGATGCGCAATGAGGACCGTTTGAAGGTGGATGTGCGTCATCCCCAGCACGTTCTGTCCATCGAGATTCGGGATCAGGCTTATCTGTACTGCCGGGTGTATCCCGCCGTGGGGGGCATGCCGGTGGGCACCGGGGGCAAGGCGGCCCTGCTCCTGTCCGGCGGCATTGACAGCCCGGTGGCGGGGTATATGATCGCCAAGCGCGGGGTGCAATTGGTGGCGGTGCATTATCATTCCTTCCCCTACACCAGCGAGTTTGCCAAGCAGAAGGTACTGGACCTGGCAAAGATATTATCGGAATACTGCTGCGGCCTCAAGGTTTATGTGGTGCCCTTTACGGATATCCAGATGCAGATCCACGAAAAATGCCCGGAGGATTACACCACCCTCATCATGCGCCGCTACATGATGCGGATCGCGGAGCGCATCGCCCAGAAGGAAGAGGCCCTGGCCCTCATCACCGGCGAATCGGTGGGCCAGGTCGCCAGCCAGACCATGGAAGCCCTTGCCACCACCAACGAGGTGGTGAAGATGCCCGTGTTCCGGCCCCTCATCGGCTTTGATAAAATCGATATCATGGATTACGCCCGGAAGATCGGCACCTATGAAACCTCCATCCTCCCCTACGAGGATTGCTGCACCGTCTTTACCCCCCGCCATCCCGCCACCAAGCCCAAAATGGAGCTGATCCTCAAGGGCGAAAGCAGGCTGGATCAGGAAACGCTGATCCAAACAGCGGTGGATAACGCCGAAATCGTTACGCTGTAAGAGGTGACTGATATGGAAGCGAAATACAAAGCCCTTATGCTGGATTACCTGAAGGAATTGCTCGCTATCGATTCCACCACCGGCGATTACGCCGCCATTCAAAAGTACCTTTCGGAAAAAACGGAGGCGCTGGGCTTAACGCCTCAATATTTTAACAAGGGCGGCTTTTCGGTCTGCGCCGGCGGGGAGGGAAACCCCATCGTCGTATCCGTTCACGGGGACGATATCGGCCTGATGGTGCACCGCATCCTGGAGAACGGCACCTTGCAGTGCGCCAAGATCGGCGGGCTGCACCCTTACGGGGCGGAGCAGGCCAACGTCAGGATCCATACCCGCCGGGGCGGCGTTTATACCGGCTGCATGAAGCGGCGCTACCCCTCATTGCATACCATGCCCACCGAGGCCCATTTCACCCAGGGCGTCACCTACGACGATCTTCTGCTCTGGCTGGATGAGGATGTGCATTCCCGGCAGGAGGTGGAGGCCCTGGGCATCCGCCCCGGGGACATCGTGGCCCTGGACCCCAACCTGGTGATCACCGAGAAGGGCTACATCAAAAGCCGATTCCTGGACGATAAGGCCGCCGTGGCGGTGATGCTGGCGTATCTGGCCTTCCTGCACGATACGGGCGTTACCCCGGGGCGCAAACTCACCGCCCATTTCAGCATGTATGAGGAAATCGGCCACGGCGGCGCCTGCGGCATCCCTTCGGATACCCGGGAGTTCCTCTCCATGGACGTTGGCTGCGTGGGCCCCGGGCAGCAGGCGGACGAGCGCAAGGTATCCATCATCGCCCTGGACAGCCGCTTCCCCTATCATTACGACGCCACCACCGCGCTGGCAGCCCTGGCGGAGGAAAAGGGTATCCCCTACGCTTTGGATATCCACCTGCCCCGCTACGGCACTGACAGCGACGTAGCCCTCACCAGCGGGCACGACGTCATCAACACCGCCTTCGGCCCCGCCGTCATGGGCACGCATGGATACGAGCGCACCCATATCGACGGCCTCGCCGCCACCTTCGATCTGCTGCGGGCCTATATCGGCGAAGCGTAATAAACCCCTCTTCATGCGGCGGCCCGGGAGGCCGCCGTTTTTTGTCCCTTTTTGACCTGCCCCTTGCGCAATTTGTCATTTGGCGATAAAATAGGAAGGTACGATGGAAGGGGGATGCTATCTTGCAGCAGGAGAAAACGGGCAGCAGCGCCGTGGGCAGCTTTATGACCATCGGCACGCTGTATTCGTATTTGTACTGTATGCTGGCGTCCAACGTGGTTTTATCCCTGCCCATCCTGGGGGGCGCCATGTACCTGGCAGGCCGCACCGCCATGCTGCTGGGTTCTTTTCGCGTGCCGCTGCACGAGGGCATCGTTACCAAAGCCCAGCGGCGGGCGGGCACGGCCTTATTGATCGTGCTTTTGCTCCTGGTGCTGGCGCTGATGACGGTGTATCCCATCAGCCTCGCCAGCGCGGATTTCTGGCGGCTGGGGGGCATCGTGCTGTGCATCGTGCTTCGGCCCAGCCTTTCCCGCTACGTTCTGGAGCGGGCGCTTTTGAATCACAAAAAGACCATGGGCATCCTGCTCCGCATCTGCGGGGTGCAATTGCTCTTTTTGCCGCTTCTGCTTTTGATGCTTTTGCTCAGCCCCATGGAGCGGGGGGCGGTCTGGGCGCTGGTGGGGGGCTACCTCCTCAGCGGCATCCTGGAATCCTTTCCCCTGGACCGCATGCGGGATCGGGCCCTGCCCTTTACGGAGCAGGACCGGCAGGATATGGAAAACCTGCGCTCAGCCCACGCTTACCGCATTTTTCAAGGGGTGCTGCTGGGCATCACCGCCGGGCTGCAAATCACCCAGGTAATGACCTATACCTACATCGCCGTCACCGCCGACGCCCTGATCCTGTGCATGGGCATCGCCCTGCTGTGCACCTACGCCGCCAGCTTCCTGGCGGATCAGGTGATGCGCCGGGCCAGGGCGCAGAAAAGCGACCCGAACTTCCTGATGATGCTGGGCCTCGTTTTATGGCTGTACGGCATCATCCTGTTCGTTCGGGCGCTGGATACCCCGGGGATGGTGGAGGATTATCTGTCCCTGGCGCTGTGTACGGTGGGGGCCACGGTGTGCGTCCGGGTCGCCGTGCAGCTGACCCAGGACATCCGACGGGTGGAGGCCTTCGCCATCGGGCACGACCCCGGCAGCGGCGTGGATTTCGCCCAGCAGCTGCGGGTGGATTTCGCTGCCCTGGCAGGCCAGATGATCGCCCTGGTGGGCCTGACGATGATCTGCATATTCACCGCCACCGATTTTCCCGGGGACTGGGACCAGATTTTCCGCTCCTTCAGCCCGCTTCTGACGTTGCCGGCCTTGTCCCTGGTGGTGGCTGCCATGGTGTATTCCCTGCTCTTCCCCTTAACGAAGCAGCACATTGAAAAGCTGCGCCGCTACACCCAATTGCAGCAGGAGGGCCGCAGCAACGGCGCCCTGCACGATCAATTGGAGGCTGTGGTGGTGCAGCGGAGCCTCAAGCACTACGGCATCAAGCTGATCTTGCTCATCCTGCGGCCTCTGTACCGCCACAGGATCAAGGGCCGGGAAAACGTGAAGCTGGATGAGGATACCCCCTGCGTGTTCGTCTGCAATCATGGGGAAATCTACGGCCCGGTGGTCGCGACGCTGTACGTGCCCTATTCCTTCCGCCCCTGGGTGGCCTATGAAATGACGGATAAGCAGGCCGTTATCGACCACACCATGAACGGCAGCTTTCAGAATTTTACCGGCTGGAAGCGGAGAGCGCTGCATTTTCTGATGGTGCATATCGGCGCGCCCTTCCTCACCTGGGTCATGAAATCGGTGGACTGCATCCCCGTGTATCACGATAATCCCCGGAAGCTGATGCAGACCTTCCGGGAGACCACCGCCGCCATGGAGGCGGGGGACAATATCCTCCTCTTCCCCGAGAACGCCGATACCTCCGCCGATCACCGTTACGTTCACGAAGGGGTGTCCGAGTTTTTCACCGGCTTTGCCATGATCGGGCAGCTATACAGCGGCAAAACGGGCAAATGCCCCCTGTTCGTGCCCCTGTACGCCGATAAAAAGCAGCGCACCATCACCTTCGGTGTCCCCACCCGCTACGATGCCTCCATTCCTCCCAACGAGGAAAAGGAGCGCCTGTGTGATTACCTGCGCGGCGAAATGCTCCGCATCGCGGGGCTTAAAACGGAAAATAAGGGGACGGAATATGGGGGACTTTGATGCGCAAAGATCAGTCCCCCACGCCCCTCCCCAAAAGGCAATTTGGATTTTTTCACAGCTCCGATGCAATCAGGCGCCGGGGCTTTCATTTATTGATACATAACGAATCTGTCTTCCGTCAATTCGTAATCCACGGCGGACTGCCAATTCCCCAGCTGATCCTGCCAGGAATCATATCGAACGCCGGTCTTGGCAAATCCCAGCGTTTCATATACGTGCTGGGCGCGCCGGTTCTTCAAATTTGTATCCAGCACGATGCGGGAACAGCCCCGTTCAAACAGCGCCCGGATCAGCATGCTCAGGGCTGTCCGGCCGATGCCTTTTCCCTGATACGTTTCCTCGCAGATCTTGATGCCGATTTCCGCCGCTCCGTCCTCCAGGACGCGGTAATTCATTTCCCCGATTGGCTTTCCGTCCGCTTCCAGGATCAGCCTCCGATGGCTGTCGCCGTCCGTTCTCAGGCTGTCTGCGATTTCCTTTGCCGTAACGCCCAGCCCCCGGGGAAACCCCGCGTGGGCCATCACCGCCCCGTCGTTCCACCAGGCGGCAAGCTGCCCGGCATCCCGGCTCTCGGCGTTTCGAATGGTTATGTTTTTATGATTCAGTTTCATGCTTTTCCTCTCCGGGCCGGCCCAGAATCTCCATGGCCTGCTCCTCCTGGAACTGGTTGGTATAAAGCTTATAGTACGCGCCCTTTTTCCTCAGCAGCTCCTGATGGGTGCCCATTTCCTGGATTTTCCCTCCGTCGATCACCAGGATGCGGTCGGCGGTGCGAACGGTGGAAAGCCGGTGAGCGATGATGAAGGAGGTGCGCCCGGACAGCACCTTGGCGATGGCCTGCTGAATGATCTGCTCGGTTTGGGTATCCACGGAGGAGGTGGCCTCGTCCAGGACGAAGATCCTGGGATCCGCTAAGATGGCCCGGGCGAAGGAGATCAGCTGCTTTTCCCCGGTGGATAGGCGGCTGCCGCCCTCCCCCACGTCGGTATCGTAGCCCTTTTGCATTTTGAGAATGAAGGGCTCCGCGTTCACCATCTGAGCTGCCTGCTCCACCTCCTCGTCGGAGGCGTCCAGCCGGGCGTAGCGGATGTTATCCCGGATGGTGCCGGAAAAGAGCCGGGGCTCCTGCAATACGTATCCCAGGTTGCTTTGCAGCCAGAGCTGGCTGCGTTCTTTATAGTTGACGCCGTCGATTTTGATTTCCCCCGCCGTAGGCTCGTAAAACCGGCAGATCAGGTTCACCACCGTGGATTTGCCCGCCCCGGTAGGGCCTACCAGGGCGATGGTCTCCCCGGCCTTGACCTTGAGGTTAAAGTCGGTAAGCACCTTTTCCCCTTCCTGGTACTGAAAATCCACGTGGCTGAATTCCACGTCGCCCACCAGGGCGGGCCAGTTTTCCTTTTTCGGGTGGAAATTATCGCCGAATTCCGCTTCCACCTCCGGGGTATCCACGATATCCGGCTCCGTTTCCAGCAGGGTCAGCACCCTTTCCGCGGCGGCCTGGGCGCTCTGCATTTCGGCAAACACCCCGGCGATATTGCGGATGGGCTCAAAGAACTGCACGGTGTAATTGACGAACACCTGCAGGATCCCCAAGGTCATGCCCCCGATCAGCACCTGCTGCCCGCCCTTCCACAGGGCGTAGGCCGTAGCGATAGAGCCCAGGGACATGACGATGGGCAGATACACCGCGGACAGGGAGGCCGCCCGGACGGCGGAGCGTTTCATTTCATGGGTCAAGGCCGTAAACTCCGCCATGTTCTTTTCTTCACGCACCAACGTCTTGGTGGTCTTGGCTCCCATGATGCCCTCGTTGAAGGCGCCGGTGATCTGGCTGTTGGTTTTCCGCACCGCCCGGTAGGCGTGGAGGATCTTTTGCTGGAACCACCAGGAGACCACCGCCAGCGGCGGCACCACCAGCAGCACCACCAGCGTCATTTTCCAATTGAGCAGGAACATGGTGACGCTGCTGGCGACGATCATCACGGCGCCCCAGGCCAGGTCCAGCAGGCTCCAGCCGATGGTTTCGCCCAGGCGCTGGGTGTCGCTTGTCATGCGGCTCATCAGATACCCAACGGGCATCCTGTCGTAGTAGGAAAAGGGCAGCTCCTGCAATTTGCGGAAGGCCTGCTTACGAATCAGGTAGCACACCCCGGTTTCCACCTTGCCGCCCAGATACAGAAAGCGGTAAATAGCGATCACCTGGATCACCAGTACCATGAGATACGCCCCGATGAACAGGGGCAGCCCCTCCGTGCCGCCGGGAGAAGAAAGATTGGGCACGAAGTGGTCGATGGCGTAGCTGGTGAGCAGGGGGAACACCACGTCGCACGCCGCCGTGACCCCCATCACCAGCATCAGCCTTATCAGGTCCTTATTATATTCCCCGGCATACCTGAGCAGCTTTCTCCACAGCGACAGGGAAAACCGCTGGGTATAATCCCGTTCCTCAATTTGCTGCATGGCTGTTATTCTCCTCGATAAATTCTTCCTCCAGGGCGGATTGAATGTTGAAGATCTTCCTGTAAAGCCCATCCTCATGCATGAGCTTTTCATGGGTGCCCTGCTGGGTGATCTTCCCGTCCTCCAGCACCAGGATCAGATCCGCCTGGGACAGGGTGACGATCCTGTGGCTGATGATAATGGTGGTGGTATCCTGGCTGCGCCGCTTCAGGGCGGCGCGGATCAGGGCATCCGTTTCCGTATCCACGGCGGACAGGGAATCGTCAAAGATCAGAATGTCGTTTTCCTTCATCAATGTCCGGGCAATGGCGATGCGCTGCTTCTGCCCCCCGGAGAGGGTGACGCCCCGCTCGCCCACCAGCGTCTCGTAGCCTTTTTCGCTTTTTTCGATGAATTCCTTCGCCGCCGCGTCGGAAACGGCCCGGTCCAGCGCCGCGTCGGTATCTTCCGCCGCCGCAATGAGCACGTTTTCCTTCAGCGTCTTGGAGTACAGGAAGGGCTCCTGCAATACCAATCCCACCCGGGAGCGCAGGTGATCCCGGTCGATCTTCTGAATGGGCGTGCCGCCGATCAGGATTTCTCCCTTTTCCACCTCAAACAGCCTTTGGATCAGATGCACCAGGGTGGATTTGCCGCTGCCCGTGGCCCCTAAGATCGCCACCGTTTTTCCGGCGGGGATCACGAAGCTCATGTCCTTCAGCACGTCCCGGTCCCCGTCGTAGCCAAAGGTGACATGATCGAACACGATATCCCCCTTGAGGGAGGGCTTCAGGCCGTCCGTTTCCCGGGTCTCTTCCTTCTGACGCATCACCTCGTCGATGCGTTCCATGGCGACGCTGCTCTTCCCCGCGTCGGAGAGGATGCGCCCCAGCTGCCGGATGGGGAAAAGGAGCTTCCAAATGTAGGTGGTAAAGATAATCAGCGTGCCCACGGTGATTTCTCCCCTTACGGCGAAATACACGCAGGCCAGCAGCGTCACCATGCTCTGCAGCATGCTGATGCAGTCTCCCGTAGCCCAATAGACAGCCAGCAGCACGTTGATGCGGAAGCTCTTTTTGTGGAAGTCCTGGCTGGCCCCCTCGAACTTTTCCACCTCGTATTCCTGCTGCCCGAAGGCCCGCACCACCCGAACGCCGGTGAGGTTTTCCTGCAGGACGGCGCTCATCTTCCCCTCGGCCTCGTCCGCCAGGCGGAAGCTTTTGATGACCCAGCGGAAAAACAGCCAGGCGAACAGGAACAGCGCCGGGATCATCACCATGCTGATGAGGGCGATCTTTCCATTTTCACGGATCAGGTAAAACACCGCAAAGCCCACCATCATCAAGGCGTTGAACACCTGCAGAAGCTGCATGGACAAAAACCGCCGCACCGTTTCCACGTCGCTGGTGCATCGCTGCACCAGATCCCCCGTTTCCGCCTTCACGTGGTAGGCGAAGGGCAGCCGCTGGATATGGTTATACAGCCTTTCCCGCAGCGTCAGGCTCACGTTTTCCCCCGCTATCGCCTGCAGCCTGCCCTTTCCATAATTGAAGGCACCGCCCAGGATGTTGAGCACGACCATGGCAAGGCCCGCGATCCACAGGTTCCTCGCCATGAACTCCGGCCCGCCCAGGGCGTTGATCCAGCCGTTCACAAAGCCGGGCATGCGGCTGGGCTTGCCCTGCAAGTAATAATCCAGCGTTTCCGCCAGCACGATGGGCGACAGGAATTCGATCACCACGGTAAACACCGTGCACACCAGCGCCCAGAAAAAATACCGGCTGTTTTCTTTGACTAATCCCCACAGCAGCCGGAACGTCCGTCCGTTCATAACAAAATCCTCCTGAAATCATAGAAAAAGACCATCGGCCTTTCTGCAGCCGATGGTCTTTGCCGCGTATGAAGCAAAACGCCCTACGCGCCCCTCCGGCGACCGCAAAAATGCACAAAAATACCCTTCCCCGACAAGATAAATGCGATATGGTTCAAACGAATCATGTTGCTGTACATTCCTGCGGCCTCCTTTCTTCCAAATTTCTCTATCAGTATAGCCGCCTCCCGTTCAATTGTCAACCCCGGAAGCGAACAATTTTTATTTTTTCTTTCTCAACATTTGCTTTTATCGTTTTTACTATAATATTTATTGTTTTTCGATATTTTTTTGTTGACATTCAGATCCGTCCGTGGTATAGTATCCCCGTAAGGAGGGATTTTGCATGAACCAGAAGCGGATTTCTTTCCTGCTCATCGCGGCAGGGATCGTAGCGGCCTTCGGCATCCTGGTGCTCTCGTTGTTCTACGCGCCGGGCGTGGCGGAGGAAGCGCTGCAGGCGTATCAGGACGTGCCCGGCATCCGAGGGCTGTATCGGATGGGGCTCAGCGGCGTATGGGTCACGGCGGCGCTGTTTCTCCTGGCGCTGGCAGATTACTTCCGTATCAGCGTCCGCATCGGAAAAAACCGTTCCTTTTGCGCTGAAAACGTGAAAAGCCTGAAGCGCATCGCGGTCTATATCGCCGTGTGCGCGGTGCTGTGGGCAGGGGCCGTGTTTGCCCCGGGCCTATTCTTCCATATCCCCATCGGCCCTGCGTGGGTGTTCTTCCTGCTGTTTTCCATGGCGAACGCCGCCTTGTCCATGCTCGCGCTGGGGCTGAGCCTGCTGCTTTCACGGGTCGTTGAAATGCAGCAGGAAAACGACCTGACGGTGTAAGGAGGGACGGGCATGATCCGCGTTGATCTGGACGTGATGCTTGCAAAACGCAAAATGAGCATGACGGAACTGAGCAATCGGGTGGGCATCACCATGGCGAACCTTTCCATCCTGAAAACCGGCAAGGCCAAGGCCGTCCGCTTTTCCACCCTGGATATGATTTGCC
>CAJOPV010000155.1 GCA_905236495.1 uncultured Christensenellaceae bacterium | reverse complement strand
GGGACAGGTCGTCGGATGTCATGCCCCCGTGCCATGCACGCCAGGGGACGGCAGAAGCTTCCGCTGGGCACCGGCCTGCTTAACATAGCGGGTGAAAAAATAGAGGGCAGCGGCACTTTGGGACCATCAGTTTGCCGAATCCTTCTGCAAACTGAATGAAAGAAAGGCCGGTTTTCGGCCTTTCTTTCATTCAGCATGGTTTTACGGCTGCAAACTGATAGCCGAAATAGCCAATCGGACTGCTTTTTCTATTTGCGGAGAACAGCCTTCAATGGCCCCGCTATTCGATTTTCATTTTCATCCGAAATGCCATGCTCACAGGCCAATCCAAATTAACCACGCTTTCCGTCTCCAGATAGTACCAATACACATGATGGCATTCTCCTGCTTGGAAACCGCTCTCCACTCGAACTGCCTTCAGCAGATCGCTGTCATGAAGCGAGACTTCTGCAATGCTGTTTCCATTCCAAATCGGCTTCAGTTCGCCGTCAATGAACAGGAACAGGAGCCCTTTGCGATTTCCGCTCAGGTCCTGCATGCTCACATTATCCAGGTAGAACCACATCGTCGGATCAGCTTTTGCCGTCATCAGAACATTGCCATAATGATCCGACTGAAAATCAATCATTTCTCCGGCGGACAGGAAGGGCATTCCAGCATACTTTCCCAATTCGTTCTTGTTCTGTATCGAAACGATATCTAATTCATCCTCCGGGCAGGGGGCCAACGCGATGCCGTCATCATCCCGATCGGATACAAAGCTCCCTGTAATGCTCTGGGCGTCCAGATAAAAATCCTGATCCTCGCAGTATCCGAGCATCGTCAGCGTCAGCTTGTTTTCTCCCTGAATGACGGGAAGGTTTTCCGCCTGAAGAGACAAAATATAATCCTGGTTGGAATTCATAGAAGCGGTCAGGACCCCTCCTGCGCTGCTGTTCCCGTCTATCCGGAAATCAACTGGCGTTCCGTTCACCAGAAGGACCGCTGTTATCGAATAACTGGAAGCTTCATCGCGGCCCGCGTCTTCAATTCTCAATACCACAGTGGCGTGAAGGCCGTTTCCTTCTGCGCTGATTGCCCGTGATGGATGATAGGGCTCATCATCCTCCGTAAACTCCATAATGAGGATTCTTTTTTCGGCGTGAAACCCCTGCAGCTCCATTTCCGCATCCACCCGATTGTTTTCTTCGATCCATTCTCTCAGAAAAGGAATGGAAGAAATAGGGTGACCCTGCTGCCCTGGGACCGTGGGGGCTGCATCTGCATACGCTCTGCCTGTAAGAAGCATGAAAACACAGATCAGAGCCGGGAAAACGAGCAGCCATTTCATTCGTCTGCGCTTGATCGTTTTTTTGCTGTGTTTGCCTGGCGTATCCGTTTTGTCGGAACAGTTCATGGTTTGAAACAAGACAAGGAGCCTCCTTTGCCCTACGTAAGCAGCTTTTCCTCTGCCGGAACAAAGCTTTGATTCCCCACGCATTTTTTCTGAATACCGCATCCCGGCAGCTTGGAATGCCGAATGAAGCATATAGGTCAATCAACCCTGCCCTGGCTATGAAAAACCGAAGAGCTGCGGCGCTTCGATTCATTCCGGGGGGAAAAGCGATCAACCCTGGTATCCCTGCGGGTTCTGCTTCTGCCAGTTCCAGGCGTCCCGGCACATTTGCGTTAAATCCCGCTTGGCTTCCCAATGGAGCAGCTCCCTGGCCCGGGTGGCGTCGGCGTAGCAGACGGCGATATCCCCGGGGCGGCGGGGGGTGATCTCATAGGGGATGGTGAGGCCGTTGGCCTGCTCGAAGGCATGGACGATATCCAGCACGCTGTACGGGGTGCCGGTGCCCAGGTTGAAGATTTCCACGCCCTGTTTATCCATGGCGTAATCCAGGGCTGCCAGATGGCCCGCCGCCAGGTCCATCACGTGGATGTAATCCCTTTCGCCGGTGCCGTCCCGGGTGGGGTAATCGTTGCCGAAAACACGCAGATGATCCAGCTTCCCGGAGGCCACCTGGCAGATATAGGGCATCAGGTTATTGGGGATGCCGGAGGGGTCCTCCCCGATGCGTCCGCTTTCATGGGCGCCGATGGGGTTAAAGTACCTGAGCAGCACGAAGGACCGGGTGGGATCGGCGGCGGCAACGTCCGTGAGGATGCGTTCGCTGATCCATTTGGTCCAGCCGTAGGGGTTGGTGCAGCCGGTGGGGAAATCCTCCCGCAGGGGCATTTCCTGGTTGGTGCCATACACCGTGGCGGAGGAGGAAAATACCAGCGTGCGGCAGCCGTACCTGGGCATGACCCGGCACAGCGTCATGGTGGCGTCCAGGTTATTGCGGTAATACTTCAGCGGCTTTGCCACCGATTCGCCCACGGCCTTGAGCCCGGCAAAATGGATCACCGCGTCGATGGGGCCGTAGTTTTCAAACACGGCGGCGACGGCGTCCTCGTCCGTGCAGTCGCCCACCACCAGGGGGGCCTTCTTCCCCGTCAGCTCCTCCACCCGCTTGAGGGCCTCGGGGCTGGAATTATCCAGGTTATCCAGCACCACCACTTCGTGGCCCGCGCTGAGCAGCACCAGGGCGGTATGGGAGCCGATATACCCGGCCCCGCCGGTCAGTAATACGCGCATGTTGTTTCCTCCTTTTATTCGGCGATCCAGCCCCGATACACCGCGATATCATACACCCCCTGGGCCATGCCCTGGGCGATGCGGGATTGCCATACGGGGTGGGACAGCAGGTAATCCTCCCGGGGGGTGGACATATAGCCCATCTCCACCAGGAAGCAGGTCATCTTTGCCCAGTTGTTGCCCACGAACTGGTCGTTCAGGTGCACGATGCCGTACTTATCCTCCAGGGCATAGCCCACCGCCCGCTTCATATCGTCGATGAGCATTTCACCCATGGCGCGATAAACCTTGGGCTCCGCCTCCGCCCGGGCATAGGTGGAATTCAGGGGGCCATACACCGAAAAGCCCAGTTTGGTGTGGGATTCCCGGGTATCCCCGTGAAGGCGGAGCATGATCTGGGCCCCGGCGTCCTCCGCCACCTGGCAGCGGTCCAGGTTGGAAAGCCACCCGTCCTGGGCGGTGCGGGTTAATACCACGTTGGCGCCCTGGCGCAGCAGCTCATCCCGCAGCAGCATGGAAATTTCCAGCACCACGATGGATTCCATCCGCTTTGTGGAAATGCCCTGGGCCATGCCGGAGGTGCCGCTGGTCTTGCCCGTTAAGCCAGGGCCGATGGGCTCCAGCACCCGCTGCCCGTTTTCGGCGTGACCGGGATCGATGCAGACGGTGACGCCGGATAAGCGGCCCTCCCGCTGCTCCGCGGGATCGGGGGCCTGATAGCCCTTCCGGGCCTTCTCCTCTTTCTGCACAAGCCCCTTCGCCGTCTGCACCTGCACGGTGATCTGGCTGCGGGGATAGGTGAGGGGCATGACGATTTCGCCCTGATACAGCCCCGTTTCATCCTGAGGATACACGGGGAACGTGTAGGTTTCCTGCTTGCTGTGAACGCAGAGCATCATAAAATCGGAGCCCGGAGCCAGGAAGGAATACGCGATGCCTTCCCCGGTTTCCTTCAGGACGAAATTCGTCACCTTCACGGTGGATTTGCCGGTGGGGGCGGCGTAAGCGGGGTCCTTTGCCAACGTCAGCTTGGCTTCGCCCTGGGTTCGTTCATCCAGGTTTTTCACCGTTACCTTCAGCGCGCCTCCGGCCTGGGAGCAGCGCAGGGCCACGTCCCCCTCAAACGCGCCGTTTTCGCCCCAGAGCACCATGCTGCCCTTTTCCAGGGGCGCGGAATAATCCAGCAGAGCAAATTCCTCCCCCGGCAGGGCAAAAGCGTAATGAAAGCCCCCGTCCATTTCCGTTACATCCACCTGCACGGCGGCAAGGGCGGGAAAGGCGGGCAGCAGCATCAGCGCCAGCACCAGGGGCAGAAGGCGTCTGAAGGGCATGGGCATCTTCCTTTCAGCGTTGCATGGGATCTTCTTGCATATTATAGCATATCCCGCTCCCGGGTGGCAATTGCGGAACGGGAAATAATATGTTACAATATTTTGACGCGAGGGGGAAGGAGGGAACGCCGTGAGCAAGGCGCACAGGAAGCGAGCCAAGAGGGTGCCCTGGCTGGGAAGGCTGCTTGCTCAATTGCCCAACGATTGGCCTGTTCTGTATCCCCTGTATCTGGCGGCCCAATTGGATACGGCGGAGGAGGAATACCGAAACCCCCGATGGCCCGCCGTCCTGAACGGGCTCAGGCTGGCGTACCTTTCCGATATCCACTTTGGCGCGCTCTTTGGGGAAAAGCGGGTGCGCGCCCTGGCGGAACGGGTGAACGCCCTTTCTCCGGATGTGATCCTGCTGGGGGGCGATTATGGGGAGGATTCCCAAGGCGCGGTGGATTTTTTCCGCTTAAAGCCCGGCTTCCGGGCCCGGTATGGGGTGGCTGCAGCCCTGGGAAATCACGACAGGACTTTGCCCGACGGCAATCTGCCCAGGATCCTGGACGCCATGCGGGCGGACGGGGTCACGCCTCTTTGCAACGACGTATGGATGCTGGAAAAAGCGGGAAAGCGGGTGGCTTTTGCCGGCGCGGATGATTATTACAACGGGGAGCCCGATCTTTCCAAGCTTTCGGAGCTGACAAGGGAAGCGGATTTTACCGTGTTTTTCCCGCACGAGCCGGATATCCTGCCGCAGGTCTATGCCCTGGCGGACGGGCCTTTTTACCAGCTGGCCCTGTGCGGGCATACCCACGGGGGACAGGTGACGGTGCTGGGCCATTCCCTGCATTCCTCCAGCGACTTAAAGGACCGTTATCGCTCCGGCTGGTATCACGAACAGGGCACGGATATCCTGGTGAGCAATGGGGTGGGCACCTCCGTGCTGCCCGTCCGCCTGGGGACCCGGCCCCAAATCCATCTGCTGACGATGCGGTCCGGGGCCTTGTAAACGGGGAGCCGATTATCGGTTCCTCCACGAAAAGGCAGATTGATAGAAGCTCTCCGCCGGCTTTGCCGACAGTCCTCCGGGAAGGGGAGGCGGGACGAAGAAGTTTTTCCATATTTTTTATACTCTTATGGTTCGTGCTTTCAAGGGTGAATCACGGTTTCATTCTTACATAGAAAAACGTGCTTTCACCACCGGGAAGGCGGTGAGTAAGCGCGCCCTTCAATTTCACAAATTGAGATAAAACAGGATACATGCTTACAGCGGCTTGCGGGTCAGATACAGGACATAAGTGTCATGGAATGTAACTTTCCCTCCATTTTCAGCCACCGCCTTGCGAAGCCCCTCAAAGAACGCTGTCTTAAAGGGCTCCGGTATCACGATATGATCGCAATGGGTGCCGCAGAATGAAACATATTCGTCCGGGTTCATGATGCGTTTCCCATAAAAATCATGCTTCTGGAAATCTGTAAAGCCGTAGTTTTGCGCGTTTTCATACCGAAAGCCGCCATGCGTATAGGGAATATCCGGCTTATAATACTGATCGTACAGCCTCTGGATTTTCTCATAGAGTTCCTCGTTTGGCGTTTTGTAATCTGATCTTGTCAGCATCATCGCCAGAACCCCTCCGGGTTTCAGCAGTTCAAAAGTTTTTGTGAAAGCAATCTCTTCCGGGATCCATTGAATGGTTGCGGCAGAATAAACCAAATCAAACCGTTGCAGCTGAAAATCATGGGTGATGAAATCATCATTCACAATTTGGAAGTTCGGGAATCGATCGTACTTTTCTTTCATTTTTGCATAGAGGTGTTCTCCGAGCTCTATGGCGTGATAATCGCATCCTGTTTCCAGAATCGGGTCTGTCGCCTGCCCTGTGCCCGGCCCGAGCTCCAGGACGCTGCTTTTCGGGCCGAGCTTTGCATAATGAATCAGGCATGCAAATAATTCCGGGCTGTATCTCGGCCTGAACCGATCAAACTGTTCAGGAATCGTATCGAAGATTTTTCTGAATTCCATGTAAACATCTCCGCAAACATCGATTTGTTGATCCAAGGTGAGCATGCCATATCAAAGACGGCGGATTCCCGCAGCGCTTCTTCCATCTGTCCGCGCCTTCGCAGTACAGCTTGGCCTGTTCGTTTCCGAGCCCGATGAAGAGAGAAAAAAGGCGCAATGAGCCGCCGTGCCGGCGGTATTGCGCCTTGCAAGCGACCGGGGCTGAAAAAGCCCGGATTCGTTACTTGGCCTTGTAGGGGCTCAGGGCTTTTTGCAGCCGTTCCAGGTCCGCTTCCGG
>CAJOPV010000154.1 GCA_905236495.1 uncultured Christensenellaceae bacterium | reverse complement strand
TGATCGCATTTCTCTATTTCTCCCAGATGCTTATGAACAGGCCGACCTGCTTTACCTGGCAGACCAACAGCAGGGAGAAGCCCTGGTTCCGGGGAAGGACCTACAGGAAGGATTGAATAGGCTTCATTCGATAGGAGGATGTTCAAAATGAGCATCCTTTTTTTGTGCGTTATTCTATGTGAATACTGATGGCTGGATCATTGGATAGGTTTGTTTCCATGAGCTTCTCTGGCCTTGCTGCGGTAGGAGGGCAGACATTGATCCTGACCCCTTGAAAATGGAAAAGAGGAAAAATACGCAAAAAGTGGCGAATAGAAGAATGAAATAAGATAAAAACAAATAAAATGTGGTTAAAATGTGGGCACAATGAGACATTCGGAATAAAAATGCATCCTGATGAAAAAAACAAAAGAAATGCGCATGGGCAGGCGGGGACAATTGACAGGGAGGCGCAAATTGGCTATGATGGGAACGAATGAAAGCCAAGGAGGGCTGCTTATGCCGGATTATCACCTGGACACCCAATGTGTGCAGGGGGGTTACACGCCCGGGAACGGCGAACCCCGGCAAATCCCCATCGTGCAATCCACCACCTTCAAATACGATACCGGGGAGGACATGGGGAAGCTTTTTGACCTGGAGGCGTCGGGGTACTTTTACACCCGGCTGCAAAACCCCACCAACGATTTCGTGGCCGCCAAGATCGCGGCGTTGGAGGGCGGCACGGCGGCGATGCTCACCTCCTCCGGGCAGGCGGCGAATTTCTTCGCTCTGTTCAACCTGGCGGGTTGCGGGGATCACATTGTGGCTTCCTCCAGCATCTACGGCGGCACCTTCAACCTCATCAGCGTCACCATGGCCCGTATGGGCATCGGCGTCACCTTCGTTTCCCCGGACTGCACCGATGAGGAGCTGGATGCCGCCTTTCAGCCCAATACCAAGTGCGTATTCGGCGAGACCATTGCCAACCCCGCCCTGACGGTGCTGGATATTGAACAGTTCGCCCGGGCGGCCCACGCCCACGGGGTGCCCCTGATCGTGGACAATACCTTCGCCACCCCCGTGAACTGCCGCCCCTTTGAATGGGGCGCGGATATCGTGACCCATTCCACCACCAAGTACATGGACGGTCACGGCGCGGCGGTGGGGGGCGCCGTTGTGGATAGCGGAAAGTTCGATTGGATGGCCCACGCGGACAAGTTCCCCGGCCTGTGCACCCCGGATGAAAGCTATCACGGCGTCACCTACGCCGAAAAGTTCGGCAAGGAAGGGGCCTTCATCACCAAATGCACCGCCCAGCTCATGCGGGATTTCGGGGCCATTCAGTCGCCTCAGCATGCCTTTTACCTGAACCTGGGGCTGGAAAGCCTCCACGTGCGCATGGCGCGGCACTGCGAAAACGGGCAGGCCGTGGCGGAATACCTAAAAAAGCATCCCAAGGTGGAGAGCGTCAGCTACTGCGGGCTGCCGGGAGACCCGTATTATGAACGGGCGCAAAAATACCTGCCCCACGGCTCCTGCGGCGTGGTGAGCTTTGAGCTGAAAGGGGGCCGGGCGGCGGCTTCCGTGTTTATGAACAGCCTGCGCCTGGCGGCTATCGAGACCCACGTGGCGGACGCCCGCACCTGCTGCCTGAACCCTGCCTCCACCACCCATCGGCAAATGACCGACGCCCAGCTCCGGGCTGCCGGGGTGCCTGCCGGGCTGGTGCGCATGAGCTGCGGCCTGGAGAGCGCCCAGGACCTGATCGCCGATATCACCCAAGCCTTGGAAAAAGTATCATAAGGAAGAATCGCTATGCCTATCAAGATCCCCGATCATCTGCCGGCGGTGGATATCCTGCACCGGGAGAATATCTTCGTGATGACCCAGGGCCGGGCCGTCACCCAGGATATCCGCCCGCTGCAGATTCTGCTGGTGAACCTGATGCCCAAGAAGATCCAGACGGAGGTGCAGTTTTCCAGGCTGCTGGGCAATACCTCGCTGCAGATCGAGCTGGAGCTGATCGCCCCTCATAGCCACACGCCCCAGAACACCCCGCCGGAGCATCTGCAGGCCTTCTATAAAACCTTTGACGAGGTGAAGCACCGCAATTTTGACGGCTGCATCATCACCGGCGCGCCGGTGGAGCATCTGCCCTTTGAGCAGGTGGATTATTGGGACGAGCTTTGCCGGATCATGGATTGGACCACCCATCACGTGCATTCCACCTTCCATATCTGCTGGGGCGCCCAGGCGGGGCTGTATCATCATTTCGGGGTGCCCAAAAGGACGCTTTCGGAAAAGCTGTTCGGCGTGTATCCCCATCAGGTGGAATACCGGCGCAGCATCCTGTTCCGGGGCTTTGACGATACCTTTTACGTGCCCCATTCCCGGCATACCACCGTGGATCGGGGAGATATTGAGGCGGTGCCGGAATTGCAGGTGCTCTCCTCCTCGCCCCAGGCCGGGGTGTATGCCGTGTATGCCAGGCGGCATAAGCAGATATTCGTCACCGGGCATTCGGAATACGACGCCGACACCCTGGACCAGGAATACCGCCGGGACCTGGACGCCGGAAGGCCCATCCACCTGCCGGAGCATTACTATACGGACGACGACCCGGGCCAGGCCCCTATCGTCACCTGGCGGGCCCACGCCAATCTGCTGTTCTGCAATTGGCTGAACTATTTCGTCTATCAAACCACGCCCTACGATCTTTCCATGATCCCGGAAGGGGTCAGCACGGGGGAGTAGGAAACGAAAGGGAAGATGACCTCCGGAACTGATAAATGAAGCGCCGCGGGATACAAAAAAGCCATCGGCAATGATGGCAGGCAGGAAGCATGATGCGGAGGCTGCCGCTGCCCGCCGAACGAAAAAGGACAGCGGGACGAACCTTTGACAACCGCCAGCGGCGGTGATTCTGTCAAAGGTGAGATCAGCCGAAGCAACCAATCTCCGCCGTGCGGCGTTGCGCCGATTGAGACTGCGGAGCGCATAAACTCCTATAAAACGACGACGGAGGAGGCCTTCGCGCCTCTGGATCAAATGATCCCCTGCCGGGAGGATGCGTTCCTGTTCCAGCCCTGGCTGACGGGGGCAGGAAGCATATTTTTTTCAAAAACCGAATAAAAAAACAGCGTAGATGCCGCCGGGGCGGGGCGGCAGGGTTGAAAATCCGGGCGTGATGTGGTAAGATTT
>CAJOPV010000153.1 GCA_905236495.1 uncultured Christensenellaceae bacterium | reverse complement strand
AGGCATACGCCCACCGCGCCGCACTGGGTCAGCAGCGTAAAGCAGGCGTAACGGCCCAGATGCTCCCCGTGAGAAGCAAAGTACTGCTTGGAAAACTGGCACACAGCCACCCACATGATGGCGGCGATCAGGGCGTACAGCCCGCGAAACCCGTCCGCCCGGAAACGCAGCCCCAGCGCGCATATTCCATCCAGCGTAAGGGCCGCGTCCTGGCCCTGTATGACGAAAGCAAACAGGGCTGCCGCCAGCAGCAGCTCCAATACCGTGAACAGCCGCAGCGTCAAATCCCGCATGCTTCCGCTTTTTTTGCCTGCCAGCGGGGCCGCCATGGCGCCGACGATGGGCGCCGCCAGCAGCATCCCGATGAGCAGGGAGGGAATCCTTAGCATGGCAGCCTCCTTACAAAAGCGTTCCGGCTAAGCCTTGCAGATAACCGATCAGCCCGCCGGGAAACAGCCCCAGCAGCAGGATCAGCGCCGCATACACGCACATGGGGCCTATCATGCATACGTCCGCCTCCCGAACGCCTTTCAGCGTTTCATTATCCCCGGAAAAGCAGCCCCGGATCACAAAGGTCAATAGATACCCCGCCGTGAGCACAGCGCTGAGCAAAAGCACCGCGGGGCCGACCCAGCTGCCCGGGATGCCGGTATCCAGCGCGCCCAAAGCCAAATCCCATTTGCTGATAAAGCCGCCTGTGGGCGGGATGCCGACCAGTCCCAGGGAAGCCAGGGCAAAGCAGCCGTATGTCCAGGGCATGGAACGTCCCAGGCCGTCCATCTCATCCACGTCGGTTTTTCCCGTTTGATGGATGATGGCCCCGGCGCCCATGAACAGTGTGTTTTTGATCAGCGCGTGGATCACCAGATGCAGCATGGCCCCGATAAAGCCCAGCTCCGTCATGGTGAACAAGCCGAAGAGCACATAGGAAACCTGGGAAACGGAGGAATAGGCCAGCCGTTTTTTCAGCTTCTTTTCTTTGAACGCCAGGGCGGAGCCCATCAGGATCGTTACAAGCGCCAGGATCAGCAGCGCGTACTGCACCCAGGTGCCCCGGAGCCTGTTCACTCCCGCCGTCTGATAAAGCACTCTGATCACGCCCAGCACGCCCATTTTCGTAATCACCCCGGACAGTACCGCGCTGGCAGGGGCCGGGGCCACGGGATGGGCGGAAGGCAGCCAGCCGTGCATGGGATAAAGCCCCGCCTTGGCCCCAAAGCCCAGCAGCATCAGGAAAAGCACGGTCAGAAGCAGGCCCTCTTTGCCGGTCCATTGGGCGTCCGTCAAAAGCCCGGCGGCAAAATCGCCGCTGCCGCCGAGAGCGCCGATCACCCCCATGCCGATCAGCACGCAGAAGGCCCCCGCCAGGGAGTGCACGGTAAATTCCACGGAAGCGCGAGCGGCCTCTTTATCTCCGCTGTGGGCCACCAGCGGCGCAGACAGCAGCGCCATGCCCACGTAGAAGAGAAAGAAGGTGAATAGGTTGCCGCTGAGCGCCAAGGCGCATAGGACGCCCTGGGTCAAGCCGAAATAAAAGAAAAACTGCCCCTGGTTTTCATCGTGCCTTAGATACCCGGCTGCATACACCGCCGCCCCGGGCCAGAGCACGGAAAGCAGCATCAGATATACCTTGCCGATACCGTCCACCCGGAAGGAAAGCGTTATTAGATCCGTCCCGCGAAGGGATATTTCCCCCGCCTCGGGAAGCAGAGTGTTCAACGCAGACAGAAAGGCGCAAAGAAAGCCGGATACGATAAAACCGCGCCGCAGGGCATTCCCCTTCAGCCTCATCATCCGCCACAGCGCCGCCAGCAGCGCAGGCAGCAGCACGGGCGATAAAAGCAGCGCAGCCTTCATGCTTCCCCTTCCTTCTCACGGTCGTTCCGTCCGTTATTCGTTCCATATTATTATACATCCAGGCTCCGCATTTCACAAGCCCCGAGCGGACAGGATCGGCGGCAAAAAATGAAGGAAAATCCTCTTGTGCTCCTTCGCGTATTTTGCTATAATAAATTCGTTCAAAAGCAGGCCTGTCGGTGGACGGGCCCTTGAGCGCATATATGTTTGGGGGAGGTTTCTATGGCCCGGCGTATTCCCCGGCTGCTGATCGTGCTCCTGGCCTTGATGCTGATTGCGGCAGCGGTCATCTATTTCTTTGTTTTGCCCAAGGAAAGCGAATTCCAGCGCTTCACCTGCCGGGCTTCCGATATTTTCGATACGGAAATCAGCCTTACCGGCTTTGCAAATAGCGAAGAGGCATTCACCCGCATATCCCAGGAGGCCATGACCCGGTTATCCGATTACAACGCCGTTTTCGACGGCTATAACGCCTACGGCGATCTGCATAACCTGTGGTATATCAACCGCTACGCCAAGGATGGGCCTGTGGAGGTGCCGGATACTCTGTTTTCCCTGCTTGCCTGGTGCAAGGAGCAATGGGAAGCGGGGAATCGGACGGTGAATATCGCCATGGGCGCGGTGCTCTCCATTTGGCATGATTACCGCACCGCCGGCCTTGCCAACCCGGAAACGGCGTCTCTGCCCCCTATGGAGCAGCTTCAGGAGGCCGCCAAACACACGCATTTTGAAGATGTGATCCTGGATCCCGCAAAGCATACCGTATTCTATTCCGATCCCCTGCTGCAGATCGACCTGGGAGCCGTAGCGAAGGGCTACGCCGCCGACCTTGCCCGGGATTATTTGAAGGAAGCCATGCCCTCCTTCCTGCTGAGCCTGGGCGGCAACGTATATGCCGGGGCCGCCCCTAAGGACGGGCGCAGCGCCTGGGCGGTGGCGGTGCAGGACCCACGGGCAAGCGTGGAATCCCTGCTTTCCGGCGGCTCCGATCGGCTGGATATCCTGGATATCGCTTCCCTTACCGCCGTAACAAGCGGCGATTACTGGCGTTATTACACGGTGGATGGGAAGCGGTATCACCATATCATTGACCCGGATACCCTGATGCCCTCCACCCAGATGCTGTCCGTCACGGTGGTATGCGAAAGCTCTCTGATGGGGGATTATCTTTCCACCACCCTGTTCATTTTGCCCTATGAAGAAGGCTTGAAGCTTGTTTCCGGGATGCCCGGCGTGGAGGTCCTGTGGGTCCTGCCGGACGGCGATATCCAGATGACCCCGGGCATGGCCGCCTACGCCCGATCGCAGCAGCAGTAAGGAGAAAGAAAAAGCATGCATGATTCTCCGACTGCCTTCAAGAAACGAAACCTGATCGTGATTGGCGCGCTGCTGCTGCTGGCTGCACTCTTGCTCATTCTTTCCCGGCTGATCCCCTCCCCTTCCGCGGATGCTCAAAAGGCGCTGCCCGAAAAGGCCGAGGAGGCCGACGCCTACCTTTTTATCATTCTCAATAACCGCGTTTGGGGCATCGAGGCGCTGGGCGCGGAACGGGAAGTGACGGTAGATCAGGGAAACGGCGTCGTCAACGTGATCCATCTTTTGCCCAACGGCTTCTATATGGCCTCCTCCACCTGCGATAACCAGCTTTGCGTCACGGAGGGCACTGTCACCACGGAAAACTATCAATCCCGTTTCCTGGGCGCGTCGGTCTATTGCCTGCCCCATCAATTGCAATTGGAGCTGGTGGTGCCATCCGCCACCCGTTCGCCCGACGCGCCGGATAATTGACGTAATATAAGAAGATCCCGCCGCATCAAGGGGATGGGCGGGGCAAGGAGGGTGAAACTACGTGAAGAAACAGCTTCCCGGATGGGCGGTACTCCTGATCATTACCCTGATCGCCGGTATCGCCCTGGGCGCCACCTACGCGCTGACGAAGGACCCCATCGCGGAGCAGGCGCGGATTCAGGCGGAAAACGCCAGAAAAGCCGCGCTGCCCCAGGCCGATTCCTTTGAGGAATTGACGCTTGGGGAGGATGCCGCCGTGGATTGGGCCTATGCCGGGCTCAAGGACGGTCAGCCGGTGGGCTACGTGGCCCAGAAAACCGTCAACGGCTTTGGCGGCGAAGTGGAGGTCATTGCCGGGGTCAATACCCTGGATGCCGACGCCCTGACGCTGGGCGGCATTACCGTTGGCGGCAGCAATTTCTCCGAAACCGCCGGCCTGGGCGCTCGTTCCCGGGATCAGGCGTTTACCGATCAGTTCATCGGCAAATCCGTGCCTGTCAAGTACGTCAAAGCCGGTGAGGAAAAGGGCGATAACACCATCGACGCCCTCACCAGCGCCACCATCACCACCACCGCCGTGGTGAACGGCGTCAACGATATCGTAAAATATGTGAAGGGCGATATCCTGGGCATCGCCGGCATCGAAATGCCAGCCCGGCCCGGGGATGAATCCGTATTTTCCGCCTCTGCCCAGGGCTTCCGGGGCCCGGTGTATGTGGAGGCCGCCTTCTTAGGCAGCGAAGTCACCTATATTTCCGTAGGCGACGGCAGCTTT
>CAJOPV010000152.1 GCA_905236495.1 uncultured Christensenellaceae bacterium | reverse complement strand
GGAGGCAATGGCCTGGACGTACATGCGGGTATAGACCCGGGTATCACCGGTAAACAGCCCTTCGCTGTTGGCGATCCACACCCGCTGTACGCTGTCCATATACCCGATGCTGCCCTGCACGATCTCCGGCTCGTCCCTGAGCGCCGCCTGGGCTTCCTTCATTTTTTCCACCTTCCGGGCGGTTTTCACCTGATCGGGCATTTCCCGGATATAATGGATATTGCTGACCGCCGCGCTTTCAAAATCCTTGGCGGTATAAAACCGCTTTCCTTCCACAGCGGAGGCGGCCCTTTTGGCGCAGGCCAGCAGGCCCGCTTCGGTGGTATCGTTGGTATAGACATACACGCCCTGAAAACCGCTGAACACCCTGACCCCAGCGCCGTGGAGGCGGCGGCTGTTCACGCTCTCCACCCGGCCCGACAGCATGGATAAATTGTGGTTCAGCCGATCCTCCAGAAAAATCTCCGCAAAATCTCCGCCCGTTTTCAGCGCCTCGGCGATCACCCGGCGCGCCACGTCCTGTTTGAGCATATCCTTCCTCCTTTTATTTATATCCTTCCCCCGGATGTGCCGTTTCAGCCGTTTTCCCGAGCGATGAGCCGGGGCAGCCGAAGGGATTGCAGGCTCTCCGCCGCAGCGTCCCTTTCCTTCCCGATGAGCAGGCAGCGCATGCCCGCCTGCCGTGCCGCCTCCGCCCCCGCCAGGGTGTTTTCGATCACCAGGCAGGCGCCGGTGGGCACCCGCAGCCGCCGGGCGGCCTGCAAAAACGCCTCCGGGTCCGGCTTGCCGCGCTTTACGTCCTCCCCATCCACGACGGCGTCCAGGAGCCCGTCCAGATGCAGCTTGCGTAAAATGCCCGCCGCGTTTTCACTGGAGGAGGCCACCGCGGTCATAACGTTCATCTGCCGCAGGGCCGTCAGCGTTTCCTCCGCCCCAGGCAGGATGGCTTCCCGCCCCAGGGAGGCCACCGCCTCGTTGAACAGGTCGTTTTTCCTGGCTGCCAGGGCCCAGGTTTCCCCCGGAGCGTAGGGCCTTTCCGCCTTGGACAGGAGCACCGTCAGCGCGTCCGTCCGCTTCCTTCCCCGCATCCTGCGGTAGATATCCGGCCCGAAGGGAATGCCCTGCTCCCCCGCCATCTGCCGCCACGCCTGTTCATGGCACGCCTCCGTATCCGTCAGCACGCCATCCAGGTTGAAAATCACAGCCTGTATCAAAGGTTTTTCCTCCTTGATGACCCAATCCTCAGCGATTATACCACTTTTCTTCCATCCTGTACAGCTTGAAAAAGGATAAAACTGTGTCGGCGGGGCATCCTGTGAATACGCCCGGGCAGGCAACGCCCGGTTTTGGGAGGAGGAAAAGTCTTTGTCTGTGGGTTTGATTTTGCTTGCCGCCGTATCGGCGCTGGTGCTGCTGGGGGTAGCCCAGCGGGTGCTGGATCGGATGCAGCTCAGCGATCGGGCAGCGCTGTTCATTGCCATATCTCTGTTCGTGGGCGCCCTGATCCCGGATATCCGATTGGGCCGGGTAACGGTGAACCTGGGCGGCGCAGTTGTGCCCCTGGGGGTGTGCGTATGGCTGCTCATCAAAACGGATACCGCCAAGGAAGTGCTTCGCGCCCTGATCGGCAGCGTGCTCACCGCCGGGGCCGTATTCGCCCTGGGCCGGCTTTTGCCCGACGAGCCGGAGCGCATGTTCATCGATCCCCAATACCTCTACGGCCTGGCGGGAGGCCTGATCGCCTACATCCTGGGCCGGTCCCGCCGGGCGGCCTTCATCTGCGGCGTGCTGGGCGTGATGCTGGCGGATACCGTAAGCGCCGTCCTCACCTGGCGTCAGGGCATCGGCCAGACCCTGGCCTTAGGCGGCGCCGGGGCCATGGACAGCATCGTCATTGCGGGCATTTTAGCGGTGCTTTTGTCCGAGTTCCTGGGGGAGCTGCTGGAGCGGCTGTCCCGGGGCGGCCGGAGGAGCGCCCAGCCTTCCGGGGAAAGGAGACGCCCATGAAAAAAGCCCTGATCCCGCTTCTGATCCTCATTTTGCTCACGCCTCTCCCCGCCTCGGCGGACGAGGAGGGCGACAGCGTTTATACGATCCTGGATGAAAGCGGCGGCGCCCTCACTTCCTACGCCGGGGTGCCCCAGGCGGGGGACGAATACATATCCGGCGATAACAGGCATTTCCGTATCGCCCGGGTGGACGCGGAAAGCAACCGGGCCTACGCCCAGGCCCTGGGCGCTTTCCAATTGCCGGATGTGACCTGGGAGGAGGACGACGCCACCCCGGTCGCCCGGCAGAAGCGGGCCGTTGCCCTGTACTGCACCCACAGCGACGAAAGCTACGAGCCTGCCGACGGCTCCAGCAGCATCAGCAAGCGGGGCGGCATTTACGATGTGGCGGAGGCGCTGAAAAAGCACCTGGAAGAAAAGGGCGTCACCGTTTATTACAGCGATGAAAACCATTTTCCCCACGACGCCGGGGCCTACCGCCGCAGCCGGGCCACCGCCGCGGCCCTGCAGGAGGAGGGGGTCGATGCCATCTTCGACGTGCACCGGGACGGTATCCCGGACGCCAGCCAGTATGAAAGCCAGGTGGATGGGCAGGAGATCACCAAGGTGCGTCTGCTGGTAGGCCGGAGCAATCAGAACGCCGAGGCCAACAAGCAGTTCGCCGCCCAGATCAAGGCGGTAGCCGACAAGCGTTATCCCGGTCTGGTGAAGGATATTTACATCGGCAAGGGCACCTACAATCAAGATCTGATGAGCCAGGCTGTGCTGCTGGAATTTGGCACCCATAAGAGCGATAAAGACGACGTGCTGGCCTCCACCGCCTTCATGGCGGACGTGCTGACCCGTGCCCTCTACGGCGGCGTCACAGGCTCCGCCGGCAGCGGCGCGGCCCAGGAAAATACCGGCGGCTGGAAGGGCGTCGCCTGGGTGCTGGGGGCACTGGTGGCGGGCATGTTCGTCTATGCCCTGCTGGCAACCGGCAGCGGCAAGCAGGCCTTTGCCAAATTCAAGGGCAACTTCCGCGAAATGACCGGCGGACTGCCGGGAAAACGGAAGGAATAGAACGAAGCGGGGGGAACCCGTTCTTTGGAGCCAAAGAACAGGTTCCCCCGT
>CAJOPV010000151.1 GCA_905236495.1 uncultured Christensenellaceae bacterium | reverse complement strand
GTTCCCCCTGCACCCCTTCCAGGAGAGCCGAATGGGAGGGGTGGATTCCGTTCTGCCGCAGATTTCCCGCGTTAGAAAAACTCGTCCAGCAGGGTGTAATAGCGCAGTTTTTCCCGGTCCGGGCGGATGCCCAGGGCGTCGAACAGCGTATCCGGGCGGAAGCCGGGGCTTAAGTAACCGTAGGTGCCGTTCGTGTTGTGCTTCAGGCTGCGGAAGCACAGGGCCAGATCCCGCCACTTGTCGGCGATGCCGGCGTCCCCCAGGTCGATAAAGCCGCTGACGGTATCCCCCGCAAAAAAGATATTGGGCAGGCATAAGTCCCCGTGGGAGAAGGCAGGCTCCAGGGGCGGCTGATTTTCCTCCAGCCAGCGCAGCAGCTTTTCCGGGCTTTCAAAGCCCCCGGGGCCGAAGGTTTCCGGCTGGGCGCGGCTGAAATCCGCTTTTCCCGCTTCCAGGTTCTCTCTGGCGCGGGCCAGCTCGTATTCCAAGGAACGGCTCACCGGGCAGGAGGCGATATCCACCCGCCACAGCATGTGAATGGCTTCCGCCAGCAGCGTTACCAGTTTGCTGGGCCGGGACAGGTACTCCCGGCTGCAGGCCATGCTGCCCCGGACCCGGGTCATCAGCAGGTATTCCATGCCTCCGGCCTTTTCCAGGGCAAGCACCCGGGGCGCCGGCAGCCTGCCCTCCAGCCACCGCATGACCTGCACCATGCCGTCGGTAAGGGGGCTGGGGCGGCTGATTTTCAGCACCCATTCCGGGAACATCACCACTTCCGAGCCGGACATGCCGGCGGTGTTCACCGTGCAGGGCTTCCCCGCCACCCGCTTTCGGATGGAGAGGGGCAATACGTTCAAATCCATTATTGTTCTCCTGTGGAGCCAAAGCCGCCCCGGTCTGGATCGGGCAGGAAAGCCACCGTTTCCAGGGCCGCCTCCGGCATTTTTTTCACGATGCGGAACTGGCAGATGCGGTCGCCTTTCTCAATATGGGTATCCCGCAGGGCCACGGCGGAAAAATACCACAGATCCCCGTCCCCGCAGTAGCTTTCGTCGATGATGCCGATGGAGTTCGTCATCAGGATGCCCCACTTTTTGAAGGTGGAGGATCGGGGGGCTACGTGGGCCTCATACCCCGTCGGCAGCTTCATGGAAACGCCCAGGGAAATAAGGCGGTGCTCCCCTGCTTTCATATCCACGGCTTCGGCGGCTCTCAGATCGATCCAATCCCCCTGGGGCAGCTTTTGAAGGGGCGGGATATCGGCGTGGTAGCGCACTTGAATCGTTAAATTTTCCTGCATGGCGCTCTCCTTTTTTATCCTTCGGATATTTCATCCAAGGTCATGGCGAAGCCGGGCACGCACTCCTCCATAAAATCCTGCACTTCGGGCAGCTCGATCTTTCGGATGGAAGCCAGGACGGTTTTCCGGGCGGAATCGAATTCATGGTTTCCGTACTGCTCCTCCTCCAGGCATTTGATGTAGGCGCAGATACGGTCCGCGGCCTTGACGACGCGCCATTCCGGCGTGCTTTCGTCGTGGAAAATGAGGGGCTTATAATCGGGCCGAAGATCGGGGGGCAGCAGGACGATGAGGCGCTCTGCCGCCATGTCCTCCAGCTTTTCGTATTCCTTGAGGATCAAGGGGTTGTGGTGCTTGACGGGGGTGGGCATATCCCCGGTGATGACCTCCGCGGCATCGTGATACAGCCCCAGGGCCAGAACCCTTCCGGGGTCGTAGGCGCGATGGTATCGGGCGTTGCCCATCAGGGCGATGGCGTGGGCGATGACGGCGGTCTGGGCGGCGTGCTCCAGATCGTTTTCCGGCAGGGTGTTGCGCATCAGCCCCCACCGGCGGATGAACCGCATGCGGCTGATGTAGGCGAAGAAATGATGGGCCATGCGTTTGCTCCTTGACAGATCGTGATTGTGTGGTATAATATTAGCCGTGCATCCGCTGGGGGCGCCGCGCAAAGCGGCTGAGAGAGAACCCTTGGAACCTGTGTAGATCATCCTACCGAAGGGAAGCGGCACGCGGGCGAAACGCCCTGCGTTCACACCGTTTCCCACGTGCGAAAAGCGCGTGGGTTTTGTTTTACGGATGTAACGAATGCAAAACGGAGGTAAAGTACCATGTTTCCTATCATCGTTTCAGCCCTGGCTGAAGGAACCGAAGAGGCGGCGGAGAAAGCGCCTGCCTGGAGCGAAGAGCTGGTGGAAAAATT
>CAJOPV010000150.1 GCA_905236495.1 uncultured Christensenellaceae bacterium | reverse complement strand
CCCGGAGGGGGTATTCATCATCGGCACCTACGATGAAAACGGCGTACCCAACGCCATGAACGCCGCCTGGGGCATGCAGAGCGATATGGGAGAAATCACCCTGATGCTCTCCCGGCATAAGACCACCGAAAATTTTGAGCGCACCGGGGCCTTTACCGTGGCCTTCGGCACGGCGGATACGGTGCTGATCTCCGATTATTTCGGGGTGGAAACGGGCAAAAAGGTGAACAAAATCGAAAAAGCGGGCTGCCACACCCACAAAAGCGCCCATGTGAACGCCCCTATCATCGAGGAATACCCCCTGACGCTGGAATGCACCGTTCGTTCCTGGGACCCGAAAACGGGCTACCTGATCGGCGAGATCGTGGCCTCCCAGGCGGATGAAAGCATCCTCACTGACGGGACGGTGGATCTGGGCAAGCTGCGGCCCATCATCTTCGATCCCTCCTTCAACGCCTACCGGGTGGTGGGCGAGGTGGTCGGCAAGGCGTTCAGCGATGGGCTGAAACTTAAATAAGAAAGGAAGCAAGCCATGAGCGAAAAGAAGATCCCCGGCGCGGGAGGAGAGCGCTACGTGCCTTATGCCGAGCGCACAGGCAATGAATCTATCGTCTATTTCACCAGGGATCTGTCCGCCGCAGGGCTCAAAAAGCTCTACGACCGGGTGAACGGGCAGATCACCGGCAAAGTCGCCATCAAGCTGCACACCGGCGAGCAGTACGGCCCCAATATCATCCCCCACGAGTGGGTGGAGCATCTGGTGAAAACGGAGCTGAAGGACGCTGTCATCGTGGAAACCAACACCTTCTACCAAGGGGACCGGGATACCACCGAAAAGCACCGGGAAACCCTGAAAATCAACGGCTGGACCTTCTGCCCCGTGGATATCACCGACGCGGAGGGCACCTGTGACCTGCCCGTGAAGGGCGGCAAGTGGTTCGACCATATGACCGTGGGCAAAACCCTGCCCACCTACGATTCCCTGGTGGTGCTGACCCACTTCAAGGGCCATACCATGGGCGGCTTTGGCGGCAGCAACAAGAATATCGGCATCGGCTGCGCCGACGGCAAAATCGGTAAAAAGATGATCCACCAGGCGGAGGGCTCCGACGACCAGTGGAGCATCGCCGAGGAAGAATTGATGGAGCGCATCGCCGAATCCACCAAGGCCACCATTGATTATTTCGGCAAGCAGATCTGCTACGTCAACGTGATGCGGAATATCTCCGTCTCCTGCGACTGCGAGGGCTGCCTGGCGGAAAAGGTGGTGACCCCCAACGTGGGCATCCTGGCCTCCACGGATATCCTGGCGGTGGATCAAGCCTGCGTGGATATGATCTACGCCCTGTCGGAAACGGACGGCGCCGCCATGCGGGAGCGCATCGAAAGCCGCCACGGACACCGTCAGCTGAGCTATATGCAGGAATTGGGCATGGGCAACCGCCGCTACGTGCTGCTGGATACCGACGCGGATGACCGGCGCATCCTGCCCGCCGACGCGGTGAAGGGCGTTCAGCCCTTCCGCGAGCTGCCCATCGTGGCGGAGCGCCGCCGGAAGGCCCAGGAGGCTTTGGCGGCAGCGGAAGCGGCTTTGCAGCAACAATAACCAGGGGCCTTCGCGGCCCCTCTGACCATCCTCTCGGGAAAAGGCACGGGGGAGAGGCGCTCTTTGGGCTCCAAAGAGCGTCCCTCCCCCGCTTCGTTTTACCGTCTCTTACACGTGCACGATATCGAAGGCCGCGGCGCGGGCCATGCGGTTCATCACCGCCAGGGCGTCGCCTTCCGGCTCCCAGCCTTGGGCATAGATACGCCCGGCCCCCAGGGCGTCCATTTCCCGCAGCCGCTGGAAAAGCAGGCGCGCCCCTTCCGCCGGGGTATTCCCCAGAGAGAAGGCCCGCCGCTGCCCAAGCAGGGGCAGCAGGCTTTCCCGGGCCAGCAGCACGGCGTTTTCCGTTGCGTCATACTGCTCCCGCAGCACCGTTGCCACCCGTTCATCCGGCCCGATATACACGGTCATGGGCGCCTTAGGCGCATAATGCCGATGCCGCATACCGGGGGACGGCGCGGTTTCCCCCTCCAGCAGGGGGCGCATCACGCTGGGGGCCACGGCGCACTTTCCTGCCACGTCGGCGATCATCCGGGGCGTCACGGCCCCGGGCCGCAGCACCGTGGGGATTTCTCCCGTCAGATCCACCACCGTGCTTTCCACCCCCACCCGGCATTCGCCGCCGTCCAGGATCAGGGGGATGCGGCCTTTCATATCCTGCCACACGTGGGCGGCGCTGGTGGGGCTGGGCCGCCCGGAGCGGTTGGCGCTGGGGGCGGCGATGGGCAGGGCGCATTCCTTCAGCAGCGCCTGGGCCACGGGATGATCCGGGCAGCGCACCGCCACCGAGGGCAGCCCCGCGGTGGTGACGGCGGGCACCCGATCCGTTTTCAAAAGCAGCATCGTCAGCGGCCCGGGCCAATAGGCGTCCATCAGCTTCCGGGCGGTATCGGTGACAAGGCACAGCCCCTCCAATTGATCCCGGCTCCATACGTGCACGATCAGCGGGTTATCGGCGGGCCGCTCCTTGGCGGCGAAAATAGCTCGGACGGCGGCCTCGTTCAGGGCGTCCGCCCCCAGGCCGTAAACCGTCTCCGTGGGAAAGGCCACCACCTGCCCCGTTTTCAGCAGCTCCGCTCCCCGGCGCAGGCTGTCCTCGGCCGCGGGCAGGCATAAGGTATCCATGGGCTGCGTTCCTCCCTTGCATATACAGCGGGTGTATAATTGGTATATTCTTCCATATTCGGTATATACAGTCCCTTCGGGACCGATCTATCATAGGCGCGGCAGGGCCGTTTGTCAAGCATTCCTTGCTTTTTTTCTGATTTTCGGCTGAATGGGGTTGAGAAAAATGCATAAATATGCTATGATGGTCGGGCGGAACGGAGGCAGGATATGGAACAGCTTTTCTATTTCTATGCAAATCCCTATCAGCCGCAGAGCGCAGCGGCAGCCCGGGCTTTGCAGCAGGCCCTTTTGCCCCTTGGGGCCCGGGTGCTTTCGGACGTATGGATGGCGGATCAGGGGATCGGCGAAGGCTGCCCCCCGGAAGAGCTCCCTTACGGCCTTCGGGCCATGGCGGTATTCGGCGGGGACGGAACGCTGCTGCGGGCGGCCCGGTACGCCGCGCCCCGGGGCATCCCCATGCTGGGGGTGCATACGGGCACGGTGGGCTTCCTGATGCCCGGCAGCCCCGGGGAGCCGGAAATGCTCTCTGCCCTCTTGACCCGGGACGCCTATCCCACGGTGGATTGCCCGCTTCTGCACGTCCGTTATCAGGGAAAGAGTTACCTGGCGCTGAACGACCTGGCCTTCACCCGGGGGGAGCATCCCGGGGTGATGGAATTGCAGGTGCTGGCGGACGGGGAGGAGGTATTCACCGCCCACGGGGACGGGGCGGTGGTCTCCACGCCCCTGGGCTGCACGGGCTACGGCCTGTCCGCCGGGGGCCCCATCGTACGGCCCGACGCGCCCTGCCTGATGATCACGCCCCTGTGCGCCCGGGAGCTGCTTTTGCGGCCCGTGATACTGCCCCTGACGGCCCGGATCACGCTGCTGGCCCACGGACAGGCCCGGCGAAGGCTGCAATTGGCGGTGGATGGGCAGACGCTTTTGCCGGTAACGGATGAGGCCCGGGTGGAAATCTCTCTGGCGGCGGAGCGGGCCCAGCTCATCCAGCCCGACCCTCATTCGTTTTTTGATACCCTGCGGAAAAAGCAGGTGGATTGGAATTTGCTAAAGAAACAGGAGTGAAACACCATGAAGAACGCACGGCAGGCCGCGATCCTGAGCATCATTGAAAACAACGACGTGGAAACCCAGGAGGAGCTGGCGGGAAAGCTGAAGGATATGGGCATCGTGGTGACCCAGGCCACCGTATCCCGGGATATCAAGGAGCTGCGGCTCCTGAAGGTGCTGTCCGCCAGCGGCGGATACAAGTACGCCACGGCGGATAAGGCGGAGCACGGGCTCAGCGAGCGGTTCGTGCGCATGTTCAAGGATTCGGTGCTCTCCATCAGCTACGCGGGGAACATCATCGTCATCAAGACCCTTTCCGGCAGCGCCAACGTGGCTGCCGAGGCCATCGATTCCATGCGCCTGCCCGAGATATTGGGCACCATGGCGGGGGATAACACCATCCTTGCCATCGTGCGCAACGAGGCGGAGGCCGCCAAGACCGTCAAATCCTTCCAGGATATGCTGTAAGCGGGAGATGGGCCCATGCTGGTATCCTTATCGATCCGCAATATCGCCCTGATGGATCGGATGCAGGTGGAGTTTTCCACCGGCCTTCACGTGCTCACCGGCGAAACGGGGGCGGGCAAATCCATCCTGGTGGATGCGGTGGCGTTGCTGCTGGGCGGGCGCGCCCAGAAGGAGCTGATCCGCGCCGGGGAAGAAAAGGCCCGGGTGGAGGGCGTGTTTGACCTGGGCGACTGCCCGGGGGTCCGGGCGCTGCTGAAGGAGCAGGAGCTGGACGAGGGGGACGAGCTGATCCTCTCCCGGGAGATCACCGCTGCCGGGCGATCCGCCTGCCGGGTAAACGGGAGCCTGCTGCCCCTGGCCCAATACCAGGCCTTTACCGCCCTGCTCATGGATATCCACGGGCAGCACACCCATCAGGCGCTGATGGACGAAAAGCACCACCTGGCCTACCTGGACGCCTCCGGGGACGACGTCCACCGGGAGCTGATGGCTGCGGTGAAGGGGGATTACGAAGCCTGGCGGGAGGCCCGGAAGGCGCTGGACAAGCTGCAAAAGCAGAGCGAACAGGCCGGGGAACGGATGGAGCTGTTGCGCATCCGTCAAAAGGAGCTGAAAAACGCCCGCCTCACCGCCGGGGAAGAAGAGGATCTGCAGCGGGAGCGGGATCGCTTCCGCCACGCGGAAAAGATCGAATCGGGCCTCCGGGAGGCCTACGACGCGGTTTATAACGGCGCTGCCCCGGGGGCGGACGCCCTGCGCCGGGCAGTAAGCGCCCTGAAGCCCATCGAGGGGCTGGACGAGCAGTACGCCGCCCTCCGGGAGCGGCTGGAAGGGCTGTATTACGAAGCGGAGGACGCGGGCCTTGCCCTGCGGGACCTGCTCTCCTCCCTGGATACCGACCCGGACCGCATGGAGGCCGTGGAAACCCGGCTGGATCTGATCCGCCGCCTGAGCCGCAAGTACGGCGGCGCATCCACCGGGGAAATGATCCAAAAGCTTCAGGAAATCGAAGCGGAACTGGCAGGCTTTGAAAGCCTGGACGACGATCTGGAGGCGGCGGCAAAAAAAGAAAAGGCGCTGAATAAGCAGTATCAGGCCTCCGCCGGCGCCCTGTCCGCCGCCCGGGAAAAGCTGGCGCGGAAATTTGAACGGGATATGGAGACCCAGCTCAGCGACCTGAACATGGCGGGCACCCGCTTTCGGGTCAGCCTGCCCGCCTGCGCCCCGGGGCCCCTGGGCAGCGAAACGGCAGCCTTCCTCATCGCCCCCAACCGGGGCGAGGAAATGCAGCCCTTGAGCAAGATCGCCTCCGGCGGCGAACTCAGCCGCCTGATGCTGGCGATCAAAACGGTCGCCGCCCGGCGGGACGGGGTGCCCAGCATGATCTTTGACGAGATCGACACCGGCATTTCAGGCCGGGCCGCCCAGGTGGTGGGCGAAAAAATGGCCGCCATCGCCAAAGAACGTCAGGTGCTCTGCGTCACCCACCTGCAGCAGATCGCCGCCCTGGCGGATCACCATTACCTGGTGGAAAAATACTTTGAGGACGGGCGCACCCATACCCGCCTGACCCCGCTTTCCGGCGAAGATCGGGTGAACGAGATCGCCCGCATGCTGGGCGGCGACGTGGAAAGCGCCCGGAAGCACGCCCGGGAAATGATCCGAAAAGCATAGCGGCGCCACCGGGGGCTGAAGAAGCCCCCTTTAAATTACAGCGTCACGGTAAAAGCCGTTCCCTTCCCCTCCTCGCTGAAAACGGCGATCTTTCCTTTATGGATATCCACGATGTTCCGGGCGATGGCGAGGCCCAGGCCGTTGCCCTCGATCTCCCGGTTATGGGAGGAATCCACCCGATAAAAGCGATCGAATATCTTGGCCTGAGCGGACTTGGGAATGGCGGGGCCGGTGTTGTGCACGGTGATGATCCGCTTTTCCCCCCGGCTGTCCAGCATCACGGTGATCTTTCCCCCATCGTCGGAATATTTTTCCGCGTTGCTGAGCAGGATCACCATGAGCTGCTTCAGCATATCCTCATTGCCGGTATAATAAACCTTTTCCGGGATGCGCAGATCCATGCGCTTGCCCGCCTCGAACACGGCGCTTTCAAAGGGCAGCGCCACCTCCTCCAGGGCCCGGCCCAGATCGAATTTTTCCCTGGGCACCTCCCCGGTGTTTTTTTCCATTCGGGCCAGGGTCAATAGGCTTTGGATCAGCTGATCCGAACGCTTCACCTCCGATTGGATGTAAGCCAGGGGCTTCCTGTCCTCCGGGTCCGCCGCCAGGGCCTCCGCGTTGGCGGAGATCACCGCCAGGGGGGTTTTCAATTCATGGCTGGCATCCCAGACGAATTGCTTCTGCTTTTCCATGGCCTCGTCCACCGGCCTGACCGCCCGGCGGATCAAAAGGATCGCCCCGACGGACAGAAGCAGGTCCTCCCCCAGAGCCACCAGGGCCGTGGTGCGCAGCACCTGCCGGGCATTCTGCATTTCCAGCCGGGCATCCACCACGATGAGCTGGGTCCCCTCCGCGTTTTCCGTGCGGCAGTAAAACTGGGTATCCACCCGGCCCTTGTCCTGGCTCCGGGCCATGATTTCCTCAGCAATATCCCGAATATCCCCGTCGCTGTACAGGTCCTGCCGGTCGCTGCCCCAGCTGACGACGGCCCCCTGGCTGTCCAGCTGAATGGTATAGAAATTGATGAGGCTGACAGCGTTCTGCACGCTGTTCGTCCGATCCCGCCGCCCAAACTGCTTGAATTCACCGCCCCTTCGGGCAGCGTCATCCGATTGCTGAGGCGGTGCGATATCCTCCCCCTCCGGCTTTTCCGGGGGCTGCTCCCCGGAGGCTGCGGAAGGCATGGGCAGCATCTGGGGCCGCTGCCCGCCGTTTTCCGCCAGCATTTCCAGCACGCCGTAGGCCTGGTTTTCTACGCTTTGCAGATTTCTGTAATTGATGACCGCCACCAGCCCGGCGGAGGCCAGCAGCAGCAGCGCCAGCACCACCAGGGTCAAACGGATCTTCAGCGTGCGGATCATGCCTCTTCCTCCAATGAATAGCCGATGCCCCGGGAGGCGCGAATCTTCATTTTAGAGCCCACAAAGCTCAGCTTTTTCCGCACGAAGGACATATACACCTCCAGCGTGCTGTATTCCGCGTCGCTCTCATACCCCCACACCCGGTCAAACAGCGTTTCCTTGGGCAGGATCTGCCGGGGATTGCGCAGGAATATTTCCATCAGCTGGAATTCCTTGGTCCCCAGCTTCACGCTTTGGCCCGTCGTTACGCAGATCAGCTTGGCCTCCTGCTGGTTCAGCTGGATATCCCCGAAGGCCAGCTCCATGACGGGCTTATCCTCCTTGCGGCGGGTGATGGCCCGCAGGCAAGCGATGAGCTCCGCCATCTGAAAGGGCTTGGGCAAATAATAATCCGCCCCGCTTTCCAGCCCCCGCACCCGATCCTCCAGCCCGGACCGGGCCGTCAGCATGCACACCGGGGTGCGCACCCCCTGCTCCCGCAGCTTTTTGAGCACCTGAAAGCCGTCCATTTCGGGCAGCATCACATCCAGCACGATGGCGTCGTATATTTCCGCCAGGGCGTAATCCAGCCCGTCCGTGCCGGTATAAACAGCATCCACCGTGAAGTTTTCCTTTTTTAACACCTGGCAGATCGCCGAGGAAATGCCCTTTTCATCCTCCACCAGCAAAACGCGCATCTTTTCATCTCTCCTTTATAGAAAAGCGCCCTCTTTTCCTGTGGAAAAGGAGGGCACATCGCGGCGGTCACGCCTTAAAAATCTTCGCTCAGAATCATGCGTTCGGCGTTGCCGTGGGTCAGATCATGGGCCATTTCCCGCCCGTAATCCGCTTTCAGGCGGTCAAAGGCGGGGCGCATGCGATTCTTCCGACCCGGCAGATCGTGGGAATCGGAGGACACAAAATCGATCATCCCTTCGCTGAGCAGCCGCCGCACCCACCGCTCCTTAAAGAAGCGATGCTTATGCACCACGGTGGAAGTGTTCATCTGGATCAGGGCGTTGCATTCCCGCCGCAGCTTTTCCACCTGGCTGATCTTTTTCACCTGGTCGTACCGCTCCACGTGGGCCACTACGGGGATGAAGCCGGCGGAGGCGATCTGCCCCACGGCGTTTTGAATGTATTTGAATTCGTCGTCCGGGGAAAATTCCACCAGCACGTACTGGCTGTCTGCCAAGGTGGGCACCTTGCCCTCCTGCAGGAGCCTGGGGGTATAGGAGGTATAAAGGATCTCCGCCCCGGTGTAAAGCTTCAGGGCGATCCCCTCATTTGCCAGCCATTGCCTGGTTTCCTCCAGATGCGCGGCGTAATCGTCGAAGGGAAAGGGCTGCTGCCCCGGCGTGATGTGGGGGGTGGTGATGATGGTATCCACCTCGTTGGCGACCGCGTCCCGGATCATTTTTTCGGTGCTTTCAAAGCTGCGGCCCCCGTCATCGATACCCCAGATCAGGTGATGATGCATGTCGATAAACATGGCTTATTTCTTTCCCTTCAGAAGGCCGGTTTTTTTGCCGCCGTCTTTCTTATCCTTGGTGCCGTAATAAGAAGTATTGTAATGAGAATAGTAAGAATAGCTGTAATTCTTCTTGGCGCTGAGGGTGTCCATCTCCACTGCGTTGATGATGCAGCCGATGATGGGGCAGTTGGCCTGCTCGATCTGCTGGCGGGCCATGGCCAGCTCCCGGGCGTGGGTCTTGCGGTAACGGGTGACGAACACGGTGCCGTCACAGTATTTGGCGATCTCGGCGGCGTCGATGACCAGGCCCACGGGGGCGGCATCCACCAGCACCAGATCGAAATTTTCCGCGCAGTAATCCAGCAGCTGAATAAATTCAGCGGAGTTCAGCAAGGGCAGGGGGTTGGAGGTATTGCGGCCCACGGGGATCAGGTAGGCGTTGGGGATATTAGTCTCATAGATGGCTTCTTCCAAGGCACAGTGGCCCGCCAGGTAATGCACCAGGCCCATGGGGTTGTCCCCCAGGGCGATGTGATGGCGGGATACCAGCACGCTGCGGCGCAGGTCGGCGTCGATGAGCACCACCCTGCGGCCCCGCTTTGCCAGGTTCACGGCGATCTGCATGGTCATGAAGCTTTTGCCGTCGGAGGCGGAGCAGCTGGTGAACACGATCTTTTTCAGGTTTTTGCCGGCAAAGGAGAGGTTGCTGCAAATGGTATTCAACGCTTCGGTGCCGGTATAATCCATGGCCTTCAGGTTATGAATCTCTGCTCTTTTCATTGTCTTCCTATTCCTTTACCTTATTACTTTTTGACGGCGGATTTGGTGCTTGTCCTGCGCCGGGCGGAGGAATGGGCGTCGGAATCCTCCCGATCCACCACGGGCATCATGCCCAGCGTCACCAGGCCCACCCGCTTTTCAATGAATTCGCTGGTGGTGATGCGGTCGTCGATCACGAAGCGCACCGTTTCGATGCCGATAACCACCGCGGCCCCCAGAATGAAGCCCAGGATGATCTTCATAACTGTGCCCTTGGCTACCTCCCCTTTCAGGTGGGCGTGCTCAAAGGTGGTGGGCATTTTGCTGTCCATGGTATCCTCGATGAACAGCTGGGCCTCCTCGGCGTACGCCTCTACCATCCGCACCGCCTCGTTGGCGCTTTCGGAAATGACGGTAATCACCAGGATGCGGGTGTCGCTGGGGTTGGAAATGGTAATCATCTTATCCAGTTTTTTGTCATCGTAGGTCAGGTTCAGCCGCTTGCGAACCTTTTCATGGATTTCATAATTGGAAAAAACCTGCTGATAGTCGTTGGTCAGGTAGTTGCCGATCTGCAGGTCGCTCAGGTTTATCATGGAGTTGCTGGCGTTGATGACGTACAGCTTGGCGGTGGCCTCGTAGGTGCGCTTGGTAAAGAATACGCTCCATACGCCCATGACGATGGCGCAGATCACAGCCACGATGAGGATTTGGGGCAGCTTATCCACCAGATGATAGAACAGCTCCACCAGATCGATTTCCGTTTCCCTGGAATCCTCCTTTTGGGGAAGAGGATTGTTTTTCTTCAGTTCAGCTTCGTTCATTTGCATGCTTGCAAACCCGCCTTTCCGCTTGGTCATTTTCCGCCCCTGCTCCTGAAGGAAAGCGGCGGTCATGGCTTACGAATCCCCATGATAGGCGCACCACCACACAGTACATCTATCATATTCTGAATTATAATCCGTATGGCGGGAATTGTCCACAAATATTTGGGGGTTTCAATATTTTGCAATAATTATGTAACATTTTTGTAATAAATTATTGACTTTATTGACATTTTCTCTGACAAAAAGAGCCAATCCCGGCCTTTTTTCGCCGCTTGGCCCTGTTTGTTGCGCCTCAACGCAAAGTATGATAAAATACCTTTCGGAAGAAAAACGAAGCAGCGGAAGAAGGGATCCCATGGCGGCGGAGGAACGGGGCGCGGCGGTATGCCTGGGCTTTTTTGACGGGGTGCACCGGGGGCATCTGGCCCTGGTGCAATCCGCCCGCAGGATCGCTCAGGCGGAGGGCCTCATCGTCTGCGTGCACACCTTTTCCACTGCTCCGGGGGACAAAGGCGAAAGCCTGACGACGCTCCGGGAGCGGGAAGCGTTGCTCCGGGCCGCGGGGGCGGATCAGGTGGCTGTCAGCCCCTTTGACGAGGCCATGCGCCGTATGAGCGGGGAGGATTTCTTCCGCGCCGTGGTGCTGGAGCGCCTTCACGCCCGCCACGTGATCTGCGGAGACGATCACCGCTTCGGCTACCGGGGCGCCTGGGGCGTAGCCGACCTTGCCCGGATGTGCGAAAGCGCCGGCGTGGGGCTCACGGTGGTGCCTCCCGTTACGCTGCCCGACGGCAGCCGCATTTCCACCACCGCCCTGCGTTTCGCCCTGCTGCGGCAGGATTGGGCGGCGGCGGAAAGCATGCTGGGCCGGCCTGTGCCTGCGGACATGCGGGCACGGTTCACCCAAGGCTATAAATAAATGTTGAAACTATTGCCTAACGGGCTAAAAAAGAGTAAAATAGAGGAAGCCAATCGAATCGAAACGGAGGGAATGATATGTACCGCGCAGTGATCGACAACGCCAAGGCCAAAATGGAAAAAACCAAAGAATTTTATCAGAAGGATATGCTGTCCCTGCGGGCCGGGCGAGCCAATCCCCAGATCCTGGATAAGATCGTGGTGGATTATTACGGCACCCAAACGCCCCTGAAGCAGATGGGCAACATCAACAGCCCCGAGCCAAGGCTTCTCACCATCGCCCTGTGGGACCCCAAGGCCATCCCCCTGGTGGAAAAGGCCATCCAGAAGAGCGACCTGGGGCTGAACCCCTCCAACGACGGCAAGCTCATCCGCCTGGTGGTGCCGGAGCTGAACGAGGAGCGCCGCAGGGAACTGACCAAGGTGGTGCGCAAGAGCGCCGAGGAAGCGAAGGTGGCTATGCGCAACACCCGCCGGGACGCCATGGAGCAAATTAAGCGGCTCAAGAAGGATTCCCAGATCACTGAGGACGATCAGCGCAAGGCCGAGGACGATCTGCAAAAGCTCACCGACGCCCAGATCAAGGACGTGGATAAGATCGCCGCCGAAAAGGAAAAGGAGATCATGGAGGTCTGATGAAGGAGCTCTGCGGCCTGCCCCTGGATATTGCTTTGTCAACCCTGCCCCCCGGCGTCGAAGCGCCCCGGGTGACCGTCACCGCCGCCCCCCGGAAGGAAGGGCCGCGGCAGGACGGCACCCTGCGGCTGCTCTGCCGCCGGGGGGATACCTGGATTGCGGCCCGGTTTTATGACGGATCGCCGCAGGAAAGCGAGGAAAAATGACCGCCCTGCCCCGTCACGTAGCCATCATCATGGACGGCAACGGCCGCTGGGCCAAAGCCCATAAGCTGCAGGTGGCCCTGGGCCACCGCAAGGGGGTGGAGGCGCTGCGCGCCATCATCCGGGAAAGCAGCGATCTGGGCATCGAGGCCCTTTCTTTGTATGCCTTTTCCACCGAAAACTGGCGGCGCAGCCCCCAGGAGGTGGAAGCACTGATGGGCCTGCTTTTGGAATATTTCACCGGCGAGATCGACGAGCTGGACGAAAAAAACGTATGCATCCGCATCCTGGGAGATAAGGACGGCATGCCGGATAAGCAGCGCCGGGCTCTCTTCGACGCGGAAGCGCGCACGAAAGGCAACACGGGGCTGAAGCTGAATATCGCCATCAACTACGGGGGCCGGGCGGAATTGGTGCGGGCTGCAAAAGCCCTGGCGAAGAAGGCCGCAGAAGGGCGGATCGATCCCGGGGATATCACCGAAGACGTCCTGGCCTCGGAGCTTTACACCGCCGGGCTTCCCGACGTGGACCTTTTGATCCGCACCAGCGGGGAAATGCGGCTGAGCAATTTTCTTTTGTTCCAATGCGCCTACGCGGAATTCCTGTTCCCGGAAACGCTGTGGCCCGATTTCGGCCTGAAGGATTATCACGCGGCGCTGGACGCCTTCGGAAGAAGAGAACGTCGCTTTGGGGGGCGTAACCCATGATTCAGAGAATCGTTACCGGCCTGTGCCTCATCGCCCTGCTGGCCTTTGCCCTGTGGATGGGGGGCTGGGTGTTTTCCATCCTGTATATGCTCACCATCTGCTGCGCCATGTACGAGGTGTTCAAGGCCCTGAAGCAGGCGGGCCATCGGGTGGCGGAATGGCCCTGCTGGCTGTGCCTGGTTTTGAGCCTGGTGCTCTTTAACGCGGCGGGGAGCGTAGGGCTGCTGATGCCCCTGATGGCAGGCGCCTTTTTCCTGATCTCCGCCTTCGTGATTTTCCGCTCGCACCCCACCTTGGAGGATACCCTGCTTTCCGCCATGCCGCTTTTATGTGTCCTGCTGCCCGGCGTGTGCATGCTGGGGCTGCAGAACGCCCCGGGCAGGCCCTTTCAGCTGCTTTTGACGCTGCTGGCCTTCGGCGTGCCCCTGGCAGGGGATACCCTGGCCTACTTCATCGGCAGCCGCCTGGGAAAAAGGAAGCTGTGCCCCGAGGTGAGCCCCCATAAATCGGTGGAGGGCGCCGCCGCCGGTCTGGTGGGCAGCGTGCTTTTCGCCATGGCCTGCTATGGCGGCGTATCCGCCTTTGCGGCGCTGGATCAGCCCTTCTGGCATTTCCCGCTGCTGGGGCTCGCGGGGGGCCTGGCGGGGCAGATGGGGGATCTTTTCGCCTCCCTCATCAAGCGGCACTGCGGCATCAAGGATTTCAGCCAGATCTTCCCCGGTCACGGCGGCATGATGGATCGGCTGGACAGTGTGTATTGGGCCACGGTGGTGATGTATATGTATCTGAATCTCACCCTGCTCACGGCCTGAGGAAAGGAGCAGTTCATGCGCGGCATCGCCATTTTGGGCAGCACCGGCTCCATCGGCAAACAGGCGCTGCAGGTCATCGCTCTACACCCGGACCGCTTTTTTGTGACGGCGCTCACCGCCCACAAAAACGCGGCGCTTTTATTTGAGCAGGTGCGTGCGTTTCGTCCCCGGCTGGCAGCCCTGACCGGGGAGGAGGTCCCCGTCCCGTCAGACCTTTCCTTCTGCGAATTCCGCTTCGGCCCCCACGCCCTGGAAGAGGTGGCCCGGGAGGCCCTCGGCCCCGACGTGCTGGCGGCGGTGGTGGGCGTAGCAGGGCTCAAGGCCGTGATGGCGGCCCGGCAGTCGGGCAAGCGGGTGCTGCTCGCCAACAAGGAAACGCTGGTCGCCGGGGGCGAAATGGTGATGGCGGCCTGTCCGCCCGATGAAAACGGCCCCACCCTGCTGCCCGTTGACAGTGAGCACAGCGCCATTTTCCAATGCCTGCAGGGGGCGGGCCCCAACGCCTATGAAAAGATCCTGCTCACCGCTTCCGGCGGCCCCTTCCGCACCTGGGCCAAGGAAAGCATGCGCGCCGCCACCGTGGAGCAGGCCCTGGGCCATCCCACCTGGAGCATGGGGGCCAAGATCACCGTTGACAGCGCCAGCATGTTCAATAAAGCCCTGGAGATCATCGAGGCCAAGTGGCTCTTTTCCGCAAGGCCGGAGCAGATTCAGGTGGTGGTGCATCCCCAGTCCATCGTCCATTCCGCCGTACAGTTCCGGGATGGGGCGGTGATCGCCCAGCTGGGGGCGCCGGATATGCGGCTGCCCATCCTCTACGCCATGAGCTACCCGGAGAGGCTTTCCACCGGGGCGGAAGAGCTGGACCTGTTCGCCCTGCGGCATTTGACCTTTGAAAGGCCGGATACGGATAAATTCCCCGCCCTTGCTATGGCCTACGAGGCGCTGCGGCAGGGGGGCGCGGCCTGCTGCGTATTAAACGCCGCCAACGAGGAAGCCTGCTTTGCCTTCCTGCGGCGGCAGATCCCCTTCGGGCGTATCCCGGAAATCGTCCGTTCCGCCCTGGACCGGCACGGGCATTTGCCCGCCCGGGACCTGAGCGATATCGACCGGGCAGACGCCCTGGCCCGGGAAACGGCAAGGCGGCTGCTGGATGAAACGCCCTCAGCACGCATAACATAGGGCTGGAGAGCAGAACCGGGCAGGAGGGCAAAGCTGAAGGCGGAAGGGTGAAGTTTTTTACCTCATTCCATGATTCATTCTTCAAATATTTTTACCTCCTTCCTCGGTTGCCCCTTTGACTTTGATTGAAACAGGAGGCTTTTATGGTTTTCTATATACTGGCGGCCCTTTTGCTGCTGGGCATCCTGGTGACGGTGCACGAGGGCGGGCATTTTTTTGCAGCCCGGCTGACGGGCATCCCGGTGAAGGAATTTGCCATTGGGTTCGGCCCCAAGATCCTGTCCTGGAAAAGCAAAAAGCATGAAACGGAGTTTTTTCTCCGGCTGATCCCCGCCGGGGGCTACTGCATGTTTTACGGCGAGGACGATATCGACGGCAGGGAAGCGAAAAACGACCCCCGAGCCTTCGGCAATTACGCCGTATGGCGCCGGGTGGTGACGGTGCTGATGGGCCCCGGCATGAACTTTGTGCTGGCCTTCCTGGTGGCGGTGGGGCTGTATCTGGGCGTAGGCGAGGATACGAAGGGGTATTACGATTACGCCACCGTAGCCTCCGTTACCGCCGGCGGCCCTGCCGATCAGGCGGGCTTCCAGGTCGGAGACGCCATCGTCGCCGTCAACGGCACGGACGCCCTGGGGCTCAACCAGGCGGGCACGGATTTTAAGCTCACCGGCCTCATCAACGGCTTCGATCCCCAGGACGGGGCCCTGTCCGTCACCGTCCGGCGGGAAGGCGGGGATCAGGCCCTGACCGTGACCCCCCGGTACGACGAGGCGCTGAACCGCTATCTCATCGGCGTGAACCTGAATACCGGCTATCATCCCGTTTATACCGCCGTATCCCTCCCCCGGGCCATTCAGCTGGGGGCGGATTACTGCGTCCAGGCAGGGGGCAGCATATTAGGCGCGCTCAAGGATCTGCTAACCACCGGCAAGGGCTTTGAGGAAAGCGCCGGGCCGGTGGGCATCGTGCAGCTCATCGCCGAGGAAACGAAGGAATCCGGCTTTCTCACCTACGCCGAGCTGCTGGTGCTCATCTCCGTGAATTTAGGCCTGTTCAACCTGCTGCCCATCCCGGGGCTGGACGGCAGCCGCCTGGTATTTTTACTGGTGGAGGGCATCCGCCGCAAGCCCGTGCCCCGGAAGGCCGAGGCCTGGGTGCATACCGCCGGCTTCGTGCTGCTGATGGGGCTGATGCTGGTAATGACCTATAAGGATATCCTCAGGATATTCCGATAACGGACCGGGGCAGGGGAGTTCCTCCCTCCTATCCCGGCAGCGAACAAGCGGGCACGGCGCATCCGGCAATATCCGCCAGATAAGCCAAACGTCCGAAAGCGACGGCACATGACAGAAAAATGGGGCCGGGATGGGAACCACCCCGGTTCGGGGGATCGGGAGGCCGAAGAGGCCCCCGCCGTTCCCCCTCACGAAAGGAAGCGGCGAACAATGAGCATCACAAAACAGGTCCGGGCGGGCAGCGTGCTGATCGGGGGCGGGGCCCCTGTCTCCATCCAATCCATGACGAATACGGACACCCGGGACGTAGGCGCCACCCTGGATCAGATCAGACAGTTGACCGCCGCCGGGTGCGATCTGGTGCGGGTATCCGTATATGACCGGGCCTGCGCCGGGGCGGTTAAGAAGCTGGTGGAGCAAAGCCCCGTGCCGCTGGTGGCGGACATTCATTTCGATCATTCCCTTGCCATCGCCGCCATGGAGAACGGCATCCACAAGCTGCGCATCAACCCGGGCAACATCGGCTCATCCGAGAATGTGCGCCGGGTGGTTGACTGCGCCAAGGCCCATCACGTGCCCATCCGCATCGGGGTCAACGCGGGTTCCTTGGAAAAGGACATCGTGGAAAAGTACGGCGGGGCTACGGCGGAGGGCATGGTGGAAAGCGCCCTGGGCCATATCCGTCTGCTGGAAGCGGCCCATTTCGACGATATCGTAATCTCCTTAAAAGCCAGCGATGTGCCCCTGACGGTGAAGGCCTACCGGCTGATGCATGAAGCCTGCGATTATCCCCTGCACGTGGGGGTGACGGAGGCGGGCTTGCCGGGCCAGGGCACGGTGAAAAGCGCCATCGGCATCGGCGCGCTGCTGCTGGAGGGCATCGGGGATACCATCCGCGTCTCCTTAACCGGCGACCCGGTGAACGAGCCCCGGGCCGCCCTGGATATCCTGCGGGCGCTGGGCCTGCGCCGGGGCATCCGCTTCGTTTCCTGCCCCACCTGCGGGCGGACGCAAATCAGCGTGGAGCAGATCGCCAGCCGCATCCAACGGGAGTTTTCCGGCGTGGACAAGCCCGTCACCGTCGCCGTCATGGGCTGCGTCGTCAACGGCCCCGGCGAAGCCCGGGACGCGGATATCGCCCTCTGCGGCGGCAAGGACTGCGGCGCGCTGTACATCAAGGGCAAATTCATCCGCAAGCTGACAGGCGATCTTTCGGAAGAATTCTCCCAGGCCGTCCGGGCGTATTTGCAGTCCATGACGGCTTGACGGATCTGGTTTTCATCAAATGCAATAAAGACAAATGCATCAATTGCGGAAAGTGCAACCAGGTTTTTCCGATGAATGTCGGTGTAACAGACAATTCACGAAGCCGGAAGAACGGCACAGAATGCATTCTCTGCATGGAGCGTGTAAAGAATTGTCCTAAAAAAGCGTAATGACAAGCTCTATGATATCGAGGCACTTTCCCCCTCCTCAACGCCAAGCAAAGGAAACCAGCCATGACGTATGATGAATTGCTCCGGGCCGTATCCCAGGCGCTGCCCGAAACGGAAGGCAAAATCGCCATCGAGCGGGTGCGGTACGTAAAAAGTGAAAACAAGGCGTACATCTCCTTTCTCTCCGATGTCCTCATCGGGGAAAAGGGCTTTTTCGAGATCAAGAAAACCCTTGCTCAGGCCTTCCCGGGGCTGAATTTCTCGCTGCGGGTGGCCTCCCCCGCCTTAGCCAAGGAATTTTTGCAGAACCCGGACAAATACTGCGCGCCCCTGAATCATTTCCTGATCCGGCGGTATCCGGCGGCGGCCTCCTGGGAGTTCGACATGCGCTGGACGCCGGGAAACGGGCGGGTGACATTGGAGCTGCCGGACGAATTCGCCTGCCGCTTCATGGAACGGCAAGGCGCCGCGGAGCAATTGGCCCTGGCGATCAAGGACGTGTTCCGCCTGGATACGGAAGTGGCCTTAAAGGTGTGCGGGGACGAGGAAAAGCGCCTGAGGCAACTGCAGATGGAGCGGCAGGAGCAGGACCGGGTGGCGGCGGAGCGGGCCCAGCGCTACGAGGAGCTGGCGGCCCAGATGCAAGCCGAGCCGCCCAAGGAACGGGACATGCGCATCAAGGGCCGGGCCATCGCCGATCCCCCGGTGGCGATCCGGGAGCTGACCGACGATACGGGCCTTGCCGTGATCCGCGGCAAGGTGCTCTCTGCGGAGGATAAGGAGATTTCCGGCGGCGAAATGGTGCTGCTTTCCTTCCTGGTGACGGATTACACCAGCACCATCCGCTGCAAGGCTTTCCTGCGCTATCGGCCCCGCCGCCGCAAGGACGAGGAGGACGCGCCGCCCATCACCGACGAGGAGCGGGACGCGGTGCAAAAGGTGGTAAAGGCCGTAAAGCCCGGCCTGGGCGTTCTGGTCCGGGGTGAAACCCAGTATGATAACTTCTCCCATGAAACCACCCTGATGGTGCGGGACATCATGGAATGCGCGCTGCCCAGGCGGGAGGACAAGGCCGAGGAGAAGCGGATCGAGCTGCACCTGCACACCCAGATGAGCAACATGGATGCCGTTTCCTCCGCAACCGCCCTGATCCAGCGGGCGGCGGAATGGGGCCATGAGGCCATCGCCATCACGGATCACGGGGTGGTGCAGGCCTTCCCGGAGGCCTTCGGCGCGGCGAAAAAATACGGGATCAAGCTGCTGCCCGGGGTGGAAGGGTATCTGACCGACGACGACGAGGCGGTGACCGGCGAAAAGGAATGGGGCCTGGACGACCCCATCATCGTGCTGGACTTTGAAACCACCGGCCTCAACACCGCCAAGGACCGCATCATCGAGATCGGGGCGGTGAAGCTGCAGAACGGGCAGGTGGTGGATTCCTTCGGGGAATTGGTGAACCCCGGCATGCTGCTGCCTCCCCGGATCACGGAAATCACCCATATTTCCGATCAGATGCTGCGGGATAAGCCCCCCGCCGCCGAGCTTCTGCCCAAGCTGCTCAAATTCATGGACGGCTGCCCCATCGCCGCCCACAACGCCAAATTCGACTGCTCCATCCTGGCCAGCGAATTAAAGCGCCTGGATATGACCTACGACGCGCCCCAGGTGGATACCCTGACGCTGGCAAGGAAGCTGTATCCCGAATTGAAATCCCATCGGCTGGGATCGGTATGCAAGCGGCTGGGCGTATCCTTAAAGGACGCCCACCGGGCCGTCAACGACGCCGCCGCCACCGCCCAATGCCTGGCCCGGATGATGGACGAGGCCAGGAAAAAGGGCGCCCGCACCCTGCGGGATCTGAATCAGATCGGCGCAGGCTGCACCCTGGGCAGCGCCTGGCACGTGGTGCTGTTAGCCGCCAGCCAGGACGGCATGACGAACCTGAACCACATGATCTCCGAAAGCCATCTCAAATATTTCAAGCGCCGGCCCCATATCCCCCGGGCGGTGCTGCAAAAGTACCGCAAGGATATCATCGTGGGCTCTGCCTGCGAATCGGGGGAGCTTTACAGCGCCATGGTGGAGGGAGCCAGCGATGAAAGGCTGGCGAAAATCGCCCGGTTTTACGATTACCTGGAGATCCAGCCCCTGGGCAACAACGAATTCCTCATCCGGGAGGGCCGGGTGGAAAACGAAGAGGCCCTGCGGGAATACAACAGGCGCATCGTGCGGCTGGGGGAAAAGCTGGGCATCCCGGTATGCGCCACCGGGGACGTGCATTTCCTGGACCCGGAGGACGCCGTTTTCCGCTCCATCATCCAGGCGGGGCAGGGCTATAACGACGCCGACAGCCAGCCCCCGCTGTATTTCAAGACCACCGATGAAATGCTGGAGGAATTCCAGTATTTAGGCAAGGAAAAGGCCTATGAGGT
>CAJOPV010000149.1 GCA_905236495.1 uncultured Christensenellaceae bacterium | reverse complement strand
TTTTTTGTTTTTTGTGCGGGGGAAAACCCTTTTCTTGCAATGCTTCCCCGGATGGCGTATAATGGCAGCGTACCCGGTAAACACTACCTATATATGACGGAGGCGGAGCATGAGCCGGATCGCATACGTAATGAAGCGCATCGGAAAAATGGATTACTCCCGGATGTGGGACACTGCGAAAATGCTGCACAAAAAAACGGGCAAATCCACGCTGTGGCTGCTGACCGATATGGCCCGGTGCGCGGTGAAATACAACGCGGGCTATATGGACTACAAGATCGCGGAAATGTACCGCCTGAACGACGAGCAGAAGCGCACCGTCATTACCCGGGGCATCAGCAACGAGATCGTGCGCCGGATGAACGACAAAGCCTATTGGCACTTTTTTGACGACAAGACCCAGTTCAACCAGACCTTTGCCCAATGGGTGGGGCGGGACTGGATCAAGGCGGACGATCATCTCGCCGCCGACGCCCTTTCTGCCTTCTTAAACGGAAAGGACCGGGTCATTTACAAGCCTCTGGAGGGCTCCAGCGGGCAGGGCATCGAAAAATACGAGCAGGCCCAATGGCAGGATCTGGACGCTTTTATGCGGCAGCTGAAAAAGAACGGCCCCGGTATCCTGGAGGAAATGGTGATCCAGCACCCGGAGATGGCCCGGATGTGCCCCACCTCCGTCAACACCGTGCGCATCGCCACCATGCTGGGGGACAAGCAGGAGGGCATCGTGTATGCTTTCCTGCGCATCGGCAACGGCAAGGTGATGGACAACGTGGACTGCGGCGGCATGGCGGCCCGGGTGGACCTTGCCACCGGCACGCTGCTCACAGTAGGGGCGGACAAGCAGGGCAACACCTACGAAAAGCACCCCATCACCGGCACCCCCATCGTGGGCTTTACCATCCCCTTCTTTCAGGAGGCCAAGGACATGTGCCTGCAGGCCATGCGGGTTGTGCCCCAGGTGCGGTTCGTGGCCTGGGACGTGGCGATCACGGCGGACGGCCCCCGCTTTATCGAGGGCAATTCCTTCCCCAGCCACGCGGTGCCCCAGTTCGCCGCCCATTACCCCGACGGCATTGGCATCATGCCTGAATTCCGCAAGTTCCTGGATATCTGACGTCAGGATGAAAACCATCGTCCGGCCCGTTGTATAAGGAAATCGCCCGGGAGGAGCTGAGCCCATGGATTTGATGAAGACCCTGCTGATCTATATGATGCTGGCGGCAGGCGCCGCCGCCGGGGAGCTGCCCGGTGAGCTGCCCGCCGCCATCCCCGCGCCTGCTGCGATCCAGACCGCCGCCCCCATCCCCACCGCCCTGCCCTTTACGCCCCTGTATGTGGGGGATCGGGGGGAGGACGTGCGGCGGATGCAGGAAAAGCTGACGGAGCTGGGGTATCTCACCGGCAAGATCGACGGCATTTATGGGCAGAACACCCGTCAGGCCGTAGCGGCGTTTCAGGAAAACAACGATTTACCCGCCACCGGCTCCGCGGACGGGGAAACCCTTTCCTTATTATATGAAGATATGCTGCCGGGAGAGGCCCCGGTCGCCCCGCCCCTGCCCACCGCCGCCCCGCTCAAGGGCGTGACGGTGCCCATCTATTACGTGGATCAGGATGGGAAGCTGCTTTCCCGGATGGATACGGTGCTTTACGCCAGCGCCGCCGTCACCGCCGACGGGCAGTACGCCGGGGCGGATTACAGCCTGATCTCCGCCCCCTCGGTGCAGGTGACGCTGCGGGGAGGCGGGGCGGTGCCCTCCTCCGTCACCTTCCGATATGAGAAAAACGCCGCGGCTCCGGCCCAGGCTCAGGTGCCCGTTTATTACATGACGGATACCGGGTCGCTGCTGCATCAGACGGCGGTGCACCTGGACGCCGGCGTCACCGCCCTGGTGGAGGCGGACGGCGGCCTGGTGCCCGGGCATTATCAGCTGACGAGCCCCGGCACGGTGCAGGTAAACGTATCCAAGACCGGGGTCGCCAGCCCCGCCAGCGTGGCCTTCATCTTCCGTTTCTCCGCCGCAACCCCCGCCCCCGGCGACGGTGAAGTGAGCTTCCCGGTGCAGTATGTGAACGAAAACGGCTTCCTGCTGGGAGAGGATACCGGCTTTGCGCCTCTGGGGGGCACGGTGGAAGTGTATGCCGATCCGGCGCTGGCAGGCGCGGGCTATCGCCTGGCGAGCCAGGACCCCGTCACCGTCGCCGTCAGCGAGACCGGGGAGGTGACCCCCGGCATCGTGATCTTCACCTACGCCTTCCAGGCCCCCACCCCGGAGCCCACCATAGCGCCTTCCCCCACGCCGGAACCAACAGCCGAGCCTACTGCCGAGCCCACCCCGGAACCCACGGCAGAGCCCACCGCTGAACCGACCCCGAAGCCAACGCCGGAGCCTACCGCCGAGCCAACGGCGGAACCTACGGCGACCCCGGAGCCCATCCGGCAGGCAGCGGAACCCCTGCGGCTCAACGACAGCGTGACGGCCCTGCCCTGGTATCAGGGGCCGGAGGGCCGGGCGCTGGTGAGCCTGCGGCAGCTTTCGGATGCAGAAAACTGGGTCTTCTACCCAGAGGGCGCCTCCACCCTCCGGGGCCGGGAAGTGACGGCAATTTATACGAGCGAGGGCATCGAGACATTGACCGTGGAGGGCGTCTCTTACGCCCAAAGCGCCTTCCTGTGGCAGGGGGACCTGCTGGTGGACACGGATTTCCTCACGGCTTTAGGCGCTGAAATAACCCGGGAAGACACGCTGAGCATCAGCTTTCCCGCAGGATGACCGCAATATAACAGCCGCACTTTCC
>CAJOPV010000148.1 GCA_905236495.1 uncultured Christensenellaceae bacterium | reverse complement strand
CTCTACGTCCATTTTGCGCCCCTGGAAACGCGGGAGGAATTAAACGCCATCGCCGCCCTGACGCGCAATTGCTATCCCCCCTTCCGTTGGCGGGAGTGGCTGGACGGCTGACGATACCATTCACGATAGACATATAAAGAAGGAAAGCATACCATGGGCAAGATCATTTGCGTGGCCAATCAGAAGGGCGGGGTGGGCAAGACCACCACGGCGGTGAATTTGGCTGCCTGCCTGGCGGAGAATGGGAAAACCACTTTGCTTGCGGATATGGACCCTCAGGGCAACGCCACCAGCGGCCTGGGCGTCCGGCCCGGAAAAAAGACGGTGTATGAGGCGCTGCTGGGGGAATGCACCCTGCAGAGCACCGTGGAAAAAACGAAGCAGAGCGGGCTGTTCGTGTGCCCGGCGGACATCCGTCTGGCCGGGGCGGAATTGGAACTGGCCGGCATGAGCCGCAGGGAATACCGGATGCGGGCGGCGCTGGAGAGCGTGCGGGGGGATTACGATTTTCTGATCGTGGATTGTCCGCCCTCCCTGGGGCTTTTGACCGTCAACGCCCTCACCGCCGCCCAGAGCATCCTGATCCCCATTCAGTGCGAATACTACGCCCTGGAGGGGGTGACGGCGCTGATGAACACGGTGCAGCGGGTGAAAAAGGGCCTGAATCCCGCCCTGGAAATCGAAGGGGTGCTTTTGACCATGCTGGACGGGCGCACCAACCTGGGCTTGCAGGTGGTGGCCGAGGTGAAAAAGCACTTCAAGCGCCAGGTGTTCAAAACCACCGTACCCCGGAACGTGCGCCTGGGAGAAGCCCCCAGCCATGGGCTGCCCATCCATCTCTACGATCCCCGCTCCTCCGGGGCGGACGCCTATCGGGCCCTGGCCCGTGAGGTGATCGCCAACAATCGCTGACACCAAGGAGAAATCGTCATGAAGAAAACCGGGCTGGGCCGGGGGCTGGACGCCCTGCTGCCCGAAACCAACGATCTGGAAAACGCGGTGCGCATGATCGCCGTGACGGAATTGGACCCCAATCCCGGCCAGCCGCGCCGGGGCTTTGACGAGGAAGCCCTCCGGGCTCTGGCCGATTCCATCCGGGAGGCGGGGGTGCTGCAGCCCCTGCTGGTGGTGGAAACGGGGGGCCGGTATCGCATCGTGGCCGGGGAGCGGCGCTTCCGGGCCGCCCGCATGGCGGGGCTGGACGAGGTGCCCTGCATCCTGCGGGACATGACCGAGCAGGAGCAGATGGAGGCCGCCCTCATCGAAAACATCCAGCGGGAGGATCTGAACCCCATCGAGGAAGCCGCCGCCGTGCGGCAATTGATGGATGCCTGCCATTATACCCAGGAGCAGGCCGCCAAGCGGCTTGGCAAATCCCGGCCCGCGGTGGCAAACCTGCTCAGGCTCCTGAATCTGCCGGAAGACGTGCGCGCCCTGGTGACGGCGGGGCAATTATCCGCCGGCCACGCCAGGGTATTGGCGGGCCTGGATCAAAAGGAAAGGCAGTCCGCCCTGGCCCATCGGGTGATCCGGGAGGGGCTCAGCGTGCGGGCGCTGGAGCTGATCGCCGCCATGCCGGAGGAAACGCCGAAGAAAAAGGCCGCGCCCAAGCCCCTGCCCCTGGAGCTCAAGGATATGGAAAGCCGCCTGCAGGAGACCTTCGGCCTGCGCACCACCCTCCGGGGCAGCCGGAAAAAGGGGAGGATCATCTTTCAGTATTACAGCGCGGACGAACTGGAACGGCTGTATCAGTGCCTGGAAAAATTAGAGGAATGAACGGATGAAAAGGCGGATCGGCGCGGCGCTGCTCTTGGCGGTGCTTTTGTTCCCCCTGGGTGCCCTGGCGCTTACCCAGGAGCAGCGGGACGAGGCGGACAAATACTTTCTTAATATGTTTTACCGGGCGGAGGTGATCAGCGGCGCGGTGCTGATCAACCGCGCCGGGCAGCGGGAATACGCCTTTTATTACGGCGGCCAGAACAAAAGCCGGGATTATCCGGTGACGGATGAAACGGTATTCAAGGTGGCCTCCGTGTCCAAGCTGATTTCCGCCGTGGGCGTGATGCGTCTGGTGGAGGAGGGCAAGCTGGATTTGGACGCGCCGCTGCACAGCGACAGCGGCCAGATCATCCGCAATCCATTTTTCCCGGAATCGGACGTGACCTTGCGCCAGGCCATGAGCCACACCACCTCCCTGCTGCCCACCGCCCCCTACACAGACCGGCCCCGGTGGGACCGGTTGGATCAGACGGATAAAACCTATTTCGGCCGGTATGCCCCCGGCAGCCAATACCGCTACGCCAATTTGAACGGCGGCATCCTGTGCAGCGAGGCGGAGCGGGTCACGGGCCTGAATTTTAACGATTATATGGCCCAAAGCGTGTTTGCTCCCCTGGGGATCAACGCCGCCTACGCCGCCCATCTCCTGCCCGATCCCTCCAAACTGGCCAATACCTATCGGCCCGACGGCATCGTGTATCTGTCCGGGGCCAAGTATATGGAGCAGGATGAGCAGGAATTCGATCCCGCCTGCGATCCCGGCGGGCATTACAGGCTGTCGGTGGGCGGGCTGTACATCAGTTTGGCCGGGCTGGAAAAAATCGGTATCGCCCTGGCGGGCAACGGCACGGTGGACGGCTATCCGCTGCTGAGCGCCGCTTCGGTGCGGCTGATGCGGCGGGATCAGGCCGCGGTGCCCGGCTCCTCGGTTACGGGGGAGAGCCCCTACGGCCTGTGCGTGTATCGCTTTACCCTGGAAAACGGGCAGACCTGGTACGGCCATCAGGGCCGGTGGGAAGGGCTGCTGGCGGATATTTTCTGGGAGCCGGAAAACGAGGCCGTGATGGTGTTCGTGATGAACGGGCTGGAGGTCAGCTACAGCGGCAAAGAGGTGGCCAGCCGGGCGGAAAAGGCCCTGAACCACATTTCCGATTGGCTGGGGCACGAGGAGCCCAGCTTTGTGGTGGAGGACGACTGAACCGTTTGCCCGCGGCCGGGAAGGCCATACGCCTGAGGAAAGCAAAAGGAACGGCTTGGGCAGCAGACGGTGAGGGTTTTCAGCGCTCAAAAAACGCTTTTCCATCCCAATAAGCTCCCTTGTGCGAAAGGAACCTGTTCTATTGCGAGGCGATTGGATTTGTGAGGGCAAAGCAATGATTTGCCACATAGGAAAAACACCGGAGAAACGTGATCTCTCCGGTGTTTTTAATGTGGTTCAATATTTTACGCGACGCTGTCGCTTGCCCGCATGGCCTGGATGGTCTTGTCGATGAGGGTGTCCAAATCCCAGCCCAGCATATCCGCGCCGCGCTGGATCACCTCCCGGGAGCAGCCGGCGGCGAATCGCTTATCCTTGTATTTTTTCTTGACGGATTTTACCTCCAGATCGTCCACGCTGCCGGAGGGGCGCATCACCGCCACCGCGCCGATGAGGCCGGTCAGCTCGTCCACGGCGTAAAGCACCTTTTCCATCTGATGCCGCGGCTCGATATCCACGGTGATGGCATAGCCGTGGCTGGCCGTGGCCCGAATAATGCGCTCGTCCAAATCCAATTCCCTCATGATTTCCTGGGATTTCAGGCAGTGCTCCTCGGGGTACAGTTCAAAATCCAGATCGTGCAGGATGCCCACCGCCTGCCAAAAATCCTTTTCCTGGCCAAAGCCCTCCTCCTGGGCGAACCAGGCCATACAGTCGCCCACGATGCGGGCGTGGCGGCGGTGAAAATCGCCTTCGTTGTAGCGGCAGAGAATATCGTATGCTTCTGTTGGCGTGGGAATCATGCGCACCTCCATACAAAGCGGGGCGGCCCCTGCGCCGCCCCGTGCTTTTCGTTTTGATTATTCCGCGAACAGCGGGGTGGATAAATACCGATCGCCGGTATCGGGCAGCAGGGCCACGATGGTCTTGCCCTGATTCTCGGGGCGCTTGGCCAATTGGACTGCGGCCCAGGCGGCCGCGCCGGAGGAAATGCCCACCAGCACGCCTTCCTTTCTGCCGACTAATCTGCCATAGGTAAAGGCATCTTCATTTTCCACCGGAAGAATTTCATCGTAGATATCGGTATTTAAGACCTTCG
>CAJOPV010000147.1 GCA_905236495.1 uncultured Christensenellaceae bacterium | reverse complement strand
GGATGCGACCGTCCATGATGAGCTTTTCAATCGCCAGCCGGGCGATTTCACGCCGCACGGGATCGAAAGCGGATACGATGACGGCCTCCGGGGTATCGTCGATAATGAGGTCAACGCCGGTGGCGGTTTCCAGGGCTCGGATGTTCCGGCCCTCCCGCCCGATGATGCGGCCCTTCATATCGTCGTTGGGCAAATTGATAACGGATACCGTGCTTTCCGCCACGTGGTCCGCGGCGCATTTCTGGATCGCCAGGGCGATGATGTTACGGGCCTTCTTTTCGCCCTCCTCCTTGGCGCGGCTTTCGATTTCCCGCACCGTGGCGGCGGCGTCGTGGAACGCTTCCTTCTGCACCCGTTCGATCACCGTCTGCCGGGCCTCGTCCTGGGTCATGGTGGCGATGCGCTCCAATTCGGCGATCTGCTTTTGCTTGACCTCCTCGGTTTCGGCTTCCAGCTTCTGCACGTCGGCAAATTTTTCTTCCAGGCTTTCCTCCCGGGCGGCGATGGCATCCTTGCGCTTATCCAATTGGGCCTCGCGCTTATCCAGCGTTTCTTCCCGCTGCTCCATGCGGCGCTCGGAGCGCTGCAGTTCGGTGCGGCGGGCGCGGCTTTCCTTATCCAGTTCGCTCTTGAGCTGCAATATTTCTTCCTTGGCAGCCAGGATCATTTCCTTTTTGCTGTCCTCCGCTTTTCTCGTGGCGTCGTCCAGCAGCTTCTTGGCGTATTCTTCCGTGCGCCCGATCTTCTTTTCGGCTACGCTTTTGCGATAGGTGTAGCCCACATACGCGCCGATCAGCAAAGCGACCAGCGCGATGACAATTCCTAACCAGATTGGCATGGCGGCTTGATCCTCCCTTCGTTCTTTTTCTCCAAAGCTCAATTTCTTTTTTAAGCCAAAAACCGTACAGAAAACGGCCCGTTTTCCGCACGGCAAAGCTGTATTCTGATACCGCGTGGTTCACACACACGCATACACACTAAACACACACAGGCACCTTCCCGGGCGCCTCTATGGGGAAGCGGCAAACGCCTGCAACATAAACCGAAAGACAACTGTATCCGAAAACAGCTCCCCGAACGCCGCCGGGCGGCGCCGGTTTTCAGCCGATCATCAATATTTTACACGGCATCAACTGATCTGTCAAGGGAAAAAGCGCAATCAATAAGCAGCTTTTTGGGATAAACCGCCGAAAACCGCCTTTCGTCACGGGCTTTCCGCCCGCAGCGGCGCCGGATAACCCCGGCCCTCCCGCAGGGAAAAGATCACCGCTTCCCGGACGTGCCTGCCCGTGATTTCCGAAAGCGCCTTAGCGTACCAGCCCAATTGCCGGGTATAGCGGCGCAGCAGCTCCTCTTCATCGGCCCGATCCGTTTTATAATCCAGCAGCACCCATTCCCCGTTTTCCGCATAGCACAGGTCGATCACGCCCTGCACCAGGCTCTTTTCGCCTTCCTTTAGGCGCAGGTTGAAGGCCCACTCCCGGTGGATTTCCTCCGCCTCCAGTGCGCGCTTTCCCCAGGGGGACAGGTAAAAGCCCTTAAGCCAATCCATGCGGATGGCGCTTCTCTCCGCCGCCGTCAATAAGCCCTTTGCGGCGAGGCGATCCAGGGCTTCCCCATACTTTCCCTGCTTTGCCAGTTCCAAATCCATCAGCCCCAGCACCCGATGGGTGACGGTGCCCCGCCGGGCGGCGGTGATCTGCTCTTCCTCCATGAATACGGGGAGGGAGCGCACCTCCCGGACGGGCCTGCGCTTATCCGCAGGGGATTCCCAATCGTCCCCCTCCTGGGGCAGGGGCTTGGCGATGGCGGTGACGGAGGTTTTCAGCACCGGCTGGGGCGGGATGACCCATTTCAGCCGCGCCGCCGTATCCGCGTCCGCTTCTCCCGTCGCTTCCCTGAGCTCCGCCCTGCCGCGGGGCGCGAAGGCGTCCAATTCCTCCGCTTCCTGCATGTGCATGTGCCATACGCTGCCGTTTTTGCCGATATGCTCCCCTTCCCGGAAGCCCCCCAGGGCGGTCATCACCCAATCCAGCATGCAGCCGGCGTTTCCCGCCGCCCAGGCCGTGGCAGGCCGGGCCCAGCCTTGCAGGGCGCGGTCCAGCCGCTGGGGAGAACCCAGCAGGATCAGCTTTTCCCGGGCCCGGGTCATGCCCACGTACAGGAGCCTGGCTTCCTCCGCGATGGCTTCCTTTCTGTGAAGCTCCTCCAGCGCTCGGAAGGCGCAGGTCTCCCGGGTGATGCGCCGCTCGCCGTCCACATATTGCAGGGCCATGCCCTGCTCCGCGTGAAGGCGCAGGGGCCCCGGATCGCCCTTGCGGAAGGGCCGGGCCATTTCCAGCAGGAACACAACAGGAAATTCCAGCCCCTTGGATTTATGCAAGGTCAGGATCCGCACCACGTCCTCGTTTTCCCCCAGGGTCTTGGCGCTTTTCCCGTCGTCCCCGGAGCGAAGCCGTCCCGTTTCCCGGAGGAAGGCGGACAGGCCCTCTTTGGCGGCCTCCCCCTGGGCGCGCTCCGCCAGCAATCGCAAATTGGCCTGCCGCAGCTCCCCTTCCTCCTTGGCCCCGGCGATCATGTACAGCCCGCTTTCCTCCAGCACCCGCCATACCAGCTCGTCCACCGGCACGTTTCGGGATAAGAAGCGCCAGGCCGCCAGCTTGTCCCAGGCGGCTTTGGCCTTTCGGCCCACCGAATCCGTTTTTGCCGTCACCCGGAGGAAAGCGTCGTGAAAGGCCTCTCCCCTGTCCCGATCCACCAGGCGGATGCGGGCCAGCTCCTCCTCCGAAAAAGCAAAGCAGGGGCACCGCAGGGCGGACAGGAGGGGAATATCCTGCAAAGGATTGTCAATGACCCGGAGCAGGTTCATCAGATCCATCACTTCCGGCAGATCGAAAAACTGGGCGTCCGCGTCGCTATATACCGGGATGCCCTCCGCTTGCAGCACCCGGGCGATGTAAGGGGCCCGCCCGGAGGCGTAGCGGGTGAGCAGGGCGATATCCCGATAGCGCAGGGGGCGGGCTGTTTCTCCCTCCCGGATGGTGAAAAAGCGCATCAGTTCCTTGATCCTGCGGGCGGCGAAGGCGGCCTCGTACTTATACCCGCCGGGCAACTCGCCGCCTTCCTCCCCTTCCTCGCCCTTTGCCGCCATCAGATGGATTTCCACCGGGGCCCCAAAGGGCTGGCCCCCGCCGGGGCGCAGCATGGCGGCCTCGTCGTAGGCGATCTCCGTTTCCTTTTCCCGCATGGCGTGGGCGAACACCTCGTTCACCGAAAGCAGCACGTTTTCATCCGAACGGAAATTCTGCTGCAGCAGGATCTTCCGGCAGGGGGCGTCCTCCGCCAGGGAATAGGACTGATATTTGCGCAAAAACAGCGTGGGGTCCGCCAGGCGGAAGCGGTAAATGGACTGCTTCACGTCCCCCACCATGAAATTCAGGTTTTTCCCCGCTTCGTGCAGCGCCCGCAGCACCGCCTCCTGAATGCCGGAAATATCCTGATACTCGTCGATGAACAGCGCGTCAAGCCGGCCCGCTACCGCGGAACGGACCTTTTCATCCCGCAGCGCTTTCAGGGCCAGGTGCTCCAAATCGTTATAATCCAGGTAGTTTTTCCGCTGCTTGAAAGCAAAATAACGCTCCGCCATCCGTTTCGTTAGTTTGCACAGCGCCCTGAGGGCGGGCAGGGCATGGGCCATGTCCGCCCCGGCTGAAGCGTCGTCCTGGGGCAGCATGTCCCGGGCGGCGCGCATCCTGTCCTTCCATTCCTCCCGCAGCGCCTTGTAGCGATCCACGGCGTCGGGATTTTCCCCCTCCGAAGCTTTCTTGGTGCTGAGCCGGGCAAAGGCCGTTTTCCCGCCCCGCAGCGTGCCTTCTCCTGCGGCGGAGAGCAGCGTTTGGGTCAGGGCCTCGTCCTCCCGCAGGGTGGCTTCATACCGCGAAGGGCCCCCGGGCGCTTCCACCAGGGCCCGCATATCGGGCAGCAGCTCCGCCGCGCCTGCCAATTGGCTTTGGCACAGGGAAAAAAGCAGGGGCAGCCATCTTCCCGTTTCTGCGGCGCTGTCAGCCGCGTGGCTGTCCGCCCAGCCCCAGGGATCCTCCTGGGCCATGAGGAAGGTGTGCATCTGCTCCATCATATCCACGATCTGCCCGTCCTCAAACTGGGCAAAAAGGGCCTGCTCCTCCGCCGTGGGGTCGCCGTAGGCCGCCTCCAGCACCTCGTCCCGGGCCTGGGCGCGCAATTGAGCCAGCTTTTCTTCCTCCGCCACCCTGGATTGGGGGTCGATGCCCGCCGCCTCAAAATGCTCCCGCAGCAGCCGATGGCAAAATACGTGCAGGGTGCAGATCATGGCCCGGTTGATGCGCATGGCCTGGCGGCGCAGGTGGGCGTCCGCAGCCCCTTCTTCCTCCAGGCGCCTGCCGATGCGCTCCCGCATCTCCCCCGCCGCCGCCCGGGTGAAGGTGACGATGAGCATGCGGTCGATCTGCCCGCCTTCCCGCAGCAGCGACAGCACCCGTTCCACCAGCACCGCCGTCTTGCCCGAGCCCGCGGCGGCGCTGACCAGGACGCTGTCGTTCCTGGCCTGGATAGCCGATTGCTGCCCCGCCGTCCAGCGCATGCCCATTCCTCCTTCGATTTTTTCTATTGTATCGCATCTTCCGCATCTTTTCAAGGCGGCGCCGTCTCCCTGAGTTGCAAAAAATCCCAAAGCATGATATGATAATTTCGCGGAGAAATTTACCGGCGTCTTTTCGACAAAAAGTGGCGACCCGATCCCTTTTTTCGCCCGGAATAGGCGGAAAAGAGGCGGCCTGATCCCATTTGCATGGCAAAAAAGAGGATTTTTCTTCCCCGCGTCGAATCTTTACCCCCGGAAAGCGGAAATCAACAAAGGAGAAGCATTCATGGCATCGGTTCTGGATATCGGCGTCGATCTGGGCACATCCAGCGTCGTCATTTACGGGAAGGGCAAAAACGTGGTGCTCAACGAGCCCGCGGTGATCGCCTTTGACGTGGAAAGCCGAAACGTATTGGCTGTGGGTGAAGAGGCCCACCGCATGATCGGGCGCACGCCCAGCAATATTTCTGCCATGCGCCCGCTGCAAAACGGCATGATCGCCGATTTTGAGCTTGCCAGCGCCATGCTGCGGTACTTCGTCGCCAAGGTGGTGGGCAAAAGGCTGCTGGGCGGCCCCCGCATTTTGATTTCCATGCCTTCCGGCGTCAACGATACGGAACGGCACAGGATCATGACCAGCCTGTTTGAGACCGGCGCCCGCCGCACCCAGGTGATGGAGCGGCCCATTGCCGCCGCCATCGGCGCGGGCCTCCACGTGGGGGAGGCCTACGGCGAAATGATCGTTGATTTGGGGGGCGGCACGGCGGATATCGCCGTCCTGTCCCAGGGCCGCATCATCACCAGCAATAAGGATTCCGTCAGCCAGATCGGCGGCGATTATTTTGACGACGCCATCATCAAATACATCCGCCGGAAGCATAACCTGCTCATCGGCGAGCTGACCGCCGAGGACCTGAAAATCAACATCGGCTCCGCCCTGCCCAGAAACGAGCAATTTTATATGGAGGTCACGGGCCGCAATTTGCTGACGGGATTGCCCAAGGTCATGCGCATCACCAGCGACGAGATCACCGAAGCCCTGGATGAACCGCTGCACACCCTGCTGGAAGCCATCCAGGCGGTGCTGGAGCAATCCCCCGCGGAGCTGCTTGCCGATATCTTTGAATCGGGCATCACCCTCTCCGGCGGCGGGGCCCAGCTGACTGGGCTGTGCGAGGCGGTCTCCATGCAATTGAAGGTGGATTGCCACCTGGCGGAAAACCCCCAGGAATGCGTGGCCCGGGGCTGCGGCATGACCCTGGAAAAATGGAGCGAGTTCGGGCAGTTCCTCTCCGATCGGCGGCGGAGGAGATAGCAAGGCATTCAGGCGGGCTTCACGCCCGCTTTTTGCACACATGAAAAGAAGGAGGGCGTTCCCAAACCCGGCTTCCGAGGCTTTTTTGTTAAGAAAAAAGGTTTTTCTAAGCTGTCGCAAAAAAACACCCCCTCCAATCATCTTTCTCGGAGGGGGCGCGGGGGAACCGCGCCTTGGGCTGCAAAGCGTGGTTCCCCCTAAATGACTCAATAAAAGCTTAGTCCTCCGGCACCATGAGGCCCAGGTTTCCGTCCTTGCGGAGATAAAGCACGTTGGTGCGCTCCGTTTCGATGTTCACAAAGACGAAGAAGCTGTGGCCCAGCAGTTCCATCTGCAGGATAGCGTCCTCCACCGCCATGGGCCGGACGGGGAAGGTCTTGGTGCGGACGATCTCGCGTTCGCCGGTGCCGTAGGCGCTGATATCCTCGATATATTCGGGGGTATCCTCCTGTGTATAGGCGGTATCCCGCAGGCGCTTTTCCAGCTTGGTGCGGTGGCGCAGGATCTGACGCTCCAGCTTCGCCAGGGCGCTGTCGATGCTCATAAACAGGTTATCCTTGCTGCTGGATTCGGCCCGCAGTGTAACGCCGTTGATGGGCACGGTGATTTCGCAGATGCGTTCATCCCGTTCCCGGCGCAATCGCACGAACATTTCCGTGTCCGGCTTCAAATACCGCTCCATGGTGGCGGTTTTTTTCGTGATCCTGTTGGTGATG
>CAJOPV010000146.1 GCA_905236495.1 uncultured Christensenellaceae bacterium | reverse complement strand
GGAGGATGGGGATTTTTCCTTGGTCAGCGTGGATGTGATGCCCTTCCTCTTTTCCGCCACGGACAAGGCGGAGGGCTTCTTCCTGTATCCCGACGGCTGCGGCGCCATCATGGAATTCCAAGATTACGCCCATTACCGGGAGCCTGCCCGCCTGTATAACGTGTACGGCGATTTCCAGAAGCAGCCCGTGCTGCTGGATATGTTCTCCCAGGAAGCGCCGGATGTGCTTTTCCCTGTGTTCGGTATGAACCGGGGCGGGCATGGTATGCTGGCTGTCATCGAAAAAGGGGAAGAAACGGCCCGTGTGTCCGTGAACAGCTCCAACAACATCATCGGCATCAACTACCTGTTCGCTAATTTCCAGTACCGCCGCTCCTTTGAGGATAAGCGCGTGACCACCCGCGATATCAAGGTGTTCGATAAGGACGATATCAAGGTGGATTACCAGATGCGCATCCTGTTCCTGGAGGAAGAGGACCCGGACTATAATGTGATGGCCCTCACCTGGCGGGATTATCTGCTGCAAAACGGCATAGCGGCGCGGAAGGAAAGCGCGCCCTCCGTCGCCATAGATCTGTTCATGAGCGCGCCGGAGGAAGGCTTGCTTTTTGATATTCCCCGCACGGTGACCACCCTTTCTCAGGCGGAGGAAATATTAAAATCCCTGAACAGCTTAGGGGTAAAGAACATCCGCGCCTCCATCAAGGGCTGGACAGCCAACGGCTACGGCAAAACCCCGGATCGGTTCCCCATCAGCGGCGCTGTGGGCAATGATGCGGATTTAAAGCGCCTTATCGAAACCGCCCACGCTCTGGGGGGCACCGTATCCCTGACGGCTAATTTCATGGAAGCCGCTTCGGATCAGGGGGGCTATTCCCACCGCAACGACGTGGTCTATACCGGCAACCATACCATTTTGACCGACCTGGAAGAAACGATGTTCATGCTCAGCCCCGACGTGGCGGAAATGAAACTGATGGATCTGCTGAAAAAAGCGTCCTCCTTTGATCTGGACGCCCTGCGCTTTGAGCGCATGGGAAAATGCATCGCCTTCAATTACGGCACGCGGCGGTACTATACCGCGGAAGCTACGCTGGGCGTTTATCGGAGAATGACGGACGAAGCCAAGGCGGCGTTCGGCGCGGCGGAGGCAGAGGGCGGAAACGCCAGCCTGCTGGGGATGGCGGACTTCTTTACCGATGTGCCCTATGATGATTTTGGCTATCAGATCACCACCGCTTCCGTGCCCTTCTACCAAATTGCCTTGCATGGACTGGTGGAATACGCGGGGAAGCCCGGCAACCTGTCCAGCGATTTGGAACGGGAAGTGCTGCGATGGGTGGAAATGGGCTATACGCCCTTCTTTGAGCTGACCTACGACAACACGGAAGAGCTCATGTACACCGATTACCAGAGCCTGTTCTCAGCGGAATATACCGCCTGGCAGGACCGGGTGGCCTGGGCGGCGAAGCAGTTTACCGAAGGCCCGCTGGCGGAATTGCACGATCAATTGATCGTGGAGCATCGGCGAATCACGGATTCGCTGGTGAAGGTAACGTATGAAAACGGCGCTGCGGTGTATGTGAACTATGCTTCCCAGCCTGCCGAAGCGGACGGCGTGACGATCGACGCGATGAGCTGGACGGCAGTTCAGCCGGCGCGCTGATTCCGACAATGCGATAAGGAGGGAAGCCCATGAGCGTTCAGGGAAAAGCGATTGCCCGGAAACCCAAAAAGAAACTGGGGATCGATCGGAAACGGTCGCTGGAAGCGTACATCTTTTTGATTCCGTGGCTGATAGGCATCTGCGTTTTCTTCGCCTATCCCATTTTCACATCGGTGCGCCTGTCTTTTTCCAAAATCGTTTCCTTCAAGGGCTTGATCACCGAATGGGCCGGGCTGACCAATTACGAATATATCTTTTTCTATGACATCAATTTCATTCCCACCTTCCTGCAGGTGGTGTATGATACGCTGCTGAACACCCCGCTGTGCATCGTGTTCTCTCTGGTCATCGCCATCCTGATCAACCGCAAAATGGTGGGCCGCGGATTCTTCCGCACGGCGTTCTTCATCCCCGTGCTGTTGGGCAGCGGCTATATCATGAAGCAGCTGCTGGGCATGGGGGTGGACGGCACCACCATTACCACCGGCATCGTGGTGCCCCGGCTCATCGCCGACCTTTTGGGCGTCAGCATCACCGAAGTGGTGCAGGGCTTCCTGGACAGGATCACGGTGGTGCTGTGGAAGAGCGGCGTGCAGATCGTGCTGTTCCTGGCGGGCCTGCAGGGCATATCCGGCTCCCTGTATGAAGCTGCCAAGGTGGACGGGGCCACGGAATGGGAAATGTTCTGGAAAATCACCCTGCCCATGATCACCCCCATCATCCTGATGAACGTGGTGTACACCATCGTGGCCTTCTTTACCGATGGCACCAACCCCATGGTGGACTACATTTACAAAATGAATTTCACCAACCAGATGTACGAAAGCGCGGCGGCTATGAGCTGGATCTACTTTATCTTCGCTCTGCTGCTGTGCGGCGCGGCTATCCTGTTCATGCGCCGGTATGTATATGATTCCGGCAGCAAGAATTAAGGAAAGGGGGAAAGAAAGTATGTCTATCGCTACGGTGAAAAGCGGAGGCAGGAAAAGCAAGGCAGCCCGCCTCACCAGAACCTTTTTCCTGCGCCTGGGCTTTTATTTCCTGCTTTGCGCGCTCAGCTTCATTTTCCTCTATCCCTTCATCACCATGATCGTGAAATCTCTGATGACGGATGACGACTTGTACAACATCACAGTCAAATGGCTGCCCTCCCAGGCCACCTGGAGCAACTACGATATCGCCTTCCGGCGGATGCGCTTTAAGGCCTACGTGTGGAACAACGTGATCGTGTGCGGTGTAGCCACGCTGGGCCATGTGGCATCCTGCTCCCTGACGGGCTACGCCTTTGCCAGATATAAATTCCGCTTGAAGAACGTGCTGTTCGTTCTGGTCATCCTCATGATGATCGTGCCTGTGCAGGTGATCATCTTCCCCCTGTACAAACAGTATTCAGACTGGGGCTGGCTGAACAGGAGCGATGTGCTCAACTTCCTGCCCTTGGTAGCCCCCACCTTCTTCGGCATGGGCTTAAACGGCGGCTTCTTCATTTTCCTGTTCCGCCAGTTCTTCATGGGCCTGCCCTATGAAATGGAGGAGGCGGCCCGGGTGGACGGCTGCGGCCCCATCCGTACCTACGCCCGCATCATGCTGCCCATGGCCCAGGCCCCGCTGCTGGTTTGCAGCGTTCTATCCCTGGTATGGCACTGGAACGATTATTTCGAGCCCGGCGTGTACATCACCGCCCCGGCCTACCGTATGCTGCCCAGCGTGCTGCCCAATCTGTACGCCCTGCTGAATCAGGAAAACCACACCATGATCCAGGTGAATGAATTAGAGGGCATCGTGTTCAACGAAGCCATGCTCATGGCTGCCACCTTCCTGTGCATCATCCCCATCCTGATCGCCTACCTGATCCTGCAGCGCAGGTTTATGGAAGGCGTGGAGCGCTCGGGCTTAACGGGCATGTAAGGCTACTCTTGTTCCAAAGCGGCGGAAAGCCGTTGGAAATATTTTAAAAGGAGGTTTTCTCGTATGAAGAAAATCGTGTCTCTCCTGTTGGTCGCTGCGATGATGCTCGCTATGTGCGGCACCGCCCTGGCTGCTGACAAAGTCTCCTACTATGTACGCGGCGGCACCGCCGAGTACGAACCCTACATCTACCCCGGCCTGGTGGGTCTGCTGAAGATCCAGGAAATGGCGGATGTAGAAATCGACTGGACCGTTGTTTGCGGCAACGGCGATGAAATCCACACCCAGTATCTGTCCATGCTGTCCAGCGGCAAGTATCCGGATATCATCCAGTGGCAGCATAACAACGATTACGTGGGCGGCGTCAGCCAGCTGTACAACGACCACATCATCATTGAACTGAACGACGTCATCGACAAGTACATGCCCAACTATAAGGCCCTGCTGGAAGCCAATCCTGACGTGGCTAAGACCCTGAAGGACGATGAAGGCCGCTACCTGTACTTCACCGTCATCAATCCTCTCAAGACCCCTGAAGAAAAGGTTGCCGCCACCTGGTGGGGCCTGCAGGGCCGCAAGGACTGGATGGAGAACGTGGGCATTGAAGAGCTGCCCACCACCCTCGACGGTTGGTACGAAATGCTGGTTGCCTTCCGGGATCTGGATCCCAACGGCAACGGCGAACAGGATGAAATCCCCTTCGACGCCGGTCAGAACGGCCTGGTGTACTTTATGCCCGCTTTTGACATCGTGAACGGCGCTTACATCAATCCCGACACCGGCAAGGTGGGCTTCGGCGAATACACCCAGAACTACAAGGAATATCTGGAAACCATGAACAAATGGTACTCCGAAGGCCTGATCAAGGACATCTGGCTGGAGGACGGCTCCATCGCTTCCGCCACCGAGAAGGACGCTGACATCTATGCTGACCTGGCTGGTTCCTGGATGGGCCTGAGCAACTATTGGGAACAGCGCCTGCCTCAGGTTCTGGAAAAGAACCCCAACGCTGACTTCGTATCCTTCCCCTGGATCGAAGACGCGCAGGGCCGCGTATATGCCTGCGACTACAACATCGGCTACGGCGACCGCTACACCACCTGCATCTCTGTGGACTGCAAGAACGTGGAAGCTGCCGCCCGCCTGATCGACACCATGTACACCGAAGAAGGCACCAACTGCACCACCTGGGGTATCATTGACGGCGATCCCATCCTGACCTCCCGCGAAGATACCGCCTGGACCAAGGGCAACGGCACCTACACCGTGGATGAGAACGGCGTGAAGCACGAAACCGAATGGGCCAACACCCTCACCGAAAACTTCTATGACGGCGCTTTCGCCAACAAGTATCGCTATGCCATGAGCCACGTTTCCTTCCCCCGCTGGGGCGCTGGCGACTATCTGGCTGCCACCCGCGAGCAGCGCTACGTGGATTCCTGCAAGCTGTGGGCCTCTGCCGACAACGGTCTGGAATATCCCGCTGCCATCGTGCTGAGCGTGGACGCCCAGAAGGCCGCCGCTCCTCAGTTGGACGAAATCAACTCCTACATTGCCGAAATGACCAAGAAGTTCATCAGCGGTGAGGAACCTCTTACCAACTTCGACAACTACATCGACCAGCTCCAGAAGATGGGCATGGACGATCTGATCGC
>CAJOPV010000145.1 GCA_905236495.1 uncultured Christensenellaceae bacterium | reverse complement strand
CCCCAGCCAGCCGGAAAGCCTGGCGGATCGGTATAAAGCAAAAAAATAACTGTTTTCCGTTAACATACGAAGAGGAGTATGAACCCATGAAGCGTTTATTGACCGTTTGCCTGCTCATCGTTTTGATCGCCGTCTGTGCGCCTCTTCACGCGCTCGTTCCCACTGCGCGCGCGGCGCAGCAGACCGTACCCGATGAAATCAAATTGCTGCGCTACGCTCAGGCGCTGTACGACGACATGATTATCGCCCATCCTACCGCCCAGCAATACCGAATTTATCAGTGGAACCGGAAAGAGTTTTACCGCGACAAGCTGGCAAAGGCGAAAACGTATAATTTCACCTACGATTATTTCATCAATATTTCCGGCGCGCTCATCGACATCGGGGTGGGCTTTTTGACGGGCGACGTGGGAAAAATGGTGGGCGGCGTGGCCGGAATGTACGTGGACGAGGCTTATAACGCAATGATTGATAAGCTGAAACTGACCGCTCCCATGTCCGTCAAGGATTACATTTACGCCCAGGCCGAAAGCGCCCTCAACGCCATTGAATTGGGAACCATTGAGAACGTGATGGAGCGGGCGCAGAACAACGGCGGGAAGCTGGTCAGCTATGCGGACGCTGCGGAATTGGTGTACGCTCACCTGAAAAACGAACTGCATTTTTCCACCATGGCCATGGGCACGGGCTATTACGACAAGCAGCTGAGCCAGGGCCCCGCGGACGCGATCCGGGATTTGATGGTGAAGATTTCTCTGTCCGAAATCGCCGGAAAAATTTCGCAGAACAGTTTCACCCTGTCCACCCTGGAGGGCTTCCTCCTGAACTTTGAATATCAATTTCTGGACGGTATCGGCCAGCAGGCCCACGAGCCCTGCGTGACCCAATGGATCAAAGAGCAAAAATCCATCATGGACGAGTTTAAGAAGTTCGCCGGCGGCGAGGACGTCGTAGCCCTGCGGGATTTAACCCACCCCTCATGGATCGACAGCGACGCAGGAAAATGGACCAGCGTCAGCGGCGAAGCGTGCGAGATGGAAATCAAATCGCTGGACGGCGTCAGCAGTATGCAGCTGTACTTTCCCGCCACAGGCCAAACGGAAACCGCCGTTTTCGCAGGGATAGACAGCCGACACCGGGCGGTCTATCTGAACGCGGAGCACGCAACGGTGATCAGCTACAGCGGAACCGGCGATGAAATCAACCTGTGGATCAATCCTTATGACGGCAATTCCTTCGGCGGCAGCAGGCAGGATCGTTCCGCCACCTTTATTCGCCAGGAATACGCCTGGGCGGGCCATTGGGTCAACACCGAAAACCCTGAAACCGTGCTGGACATCACCTCCAACGGGGACGGCACGCTGCATCTGGACGCCCATTTCGCCCCGGATTTGTCCTTCGCCTTCGATTTCCCGCCTGAAGATTACGAACTGCTGTATTTTGACACGCTGGAGCAGCCCTTCCCCGCCGATATGCGCATCGACGGGTATACCGGCATGCTGGAATTCAACATATTTGCCGACCTGAATTTCGGCTGGCTGAACGTGGATACTTCGCGGTATGAGCGCTTCGCTCAATACGCCGGCACGTACTTTTTCACCACCGACAATCCCCCGGATTTGACCCGCTTTGGCTGGATTCCCTACGACGATCCCATATCGCTGTCTGACGAAGAAACCAGACAGCTTTTCTCCCGCCTCAGCGAAACGCCGCTGATGGCCGCCTCCGGGGCGGGGGCGTGGGAAGGACGGCTGAAAGTCAACCCCGACGGCACCTTCAGCGGCTATTACTACGATGCGGATTTTGATACGGTTTATGAGGTGAGCTTCTCCGGCCATTTCAGTTCCTCCGTGGAGTTTGACGGCAACGCGTACTGGCTGTGGGTGGAGGAGGTGACCACCGCCCAAACCCCCGGCGATACGGCACAGAGCGAATACGGCGATACCATCATTTATGACGAGCCGCTTTTCTACGGCGGGGAGTATCTGCTGCTCACTTTGCCCGGCACGCCCAACGACTTTATCCCCGAAGAGGTGCAGGGGGAAATCGGCGGCGTATACGGCGAATGGGAGGATTATTCCCGATTCATTACTCTGACCCGGCTCGATGACGGCTGGGGCTTCTTTGCCGATCCCAACGATCCCCCCGCCTACGATCTGGAGCCCATTCCCGTAGCCGGGGAAGAGGAGTTTGAATTGAACTGGACGGGGATTTGGGTCAATAAACAGGATGCGAACAGCCGCCTGTATGCTTATCAGCAGGCCGGCAGCGGCGGGGAAGAATACCAAACCATCCAAACGATGGAACGAAACGGCAGGGCCGTCGCTTTCCAGGGCGGTTTTTATCCGGTGGACGAGATCACCGTGGAATACTATTCCGAGGGGCTCCTCCATTCCGGCGTCGTTCAGGACCCGGTGGGTCATTCGCTTTCCCTGACTGTTTTCAGCGCCCTGGACGACGCGATGCTTCCCTGGGTGGCGTGCCTTGAAGGCGATTATGAATATATCGGCCCCCTGGACGACCCGGACAGCCAGATTCCCGCTTCCGTCTGGGATTTGGCCAAGATCGGCCTGGACCAAGCCGCCCCCACCGCTGCCCCTGTTGCCACGCCTCCCATGGAAGGCCGGGTGCTCATCGACGATGATCTGTGGACGCTTTCCCTGCTGGGAAAAGAACAGAAATACGGCCCGGGCTATATCCTCCGCATGCGCAACAACAGCGGCCGGGACCTTTCGGTGTATGTCAATGCGCAGGTCTGGTTCCACGAACCCTTAAGCATTGCTTTCCAGGGCAGGGACGATCTGTCGATTTATGAAACTCTCATCGGTGAGCTCCCCGCGGGCGCGGATATCACCCGCGACCTTCTTTTCAGCATGAAGGACCTGGACATCCGCACCACGGACGACCTGAACATGACGGATATATGGTTCAGCCTCTCGGAGGGGCACGGAGGTGCGTTCCGGGAGTATGAGAATGTGCTCCTGGACTGGGATCCCGCGGTGACCGCCGAGAGCCTTTTCACCCCCCTGTGCACCATCACGCCGCAGGAACTGTCCGGGGATCCTTCGCTGGTTTCCGTCCGGGCGCTGGGTACATATCAGTTTGTCACCGGCCGGGCGGGCATCCTCTGCCGCGTAACCAACAACTCCAGCATGCAGATGAATGTCGGCGGGTACAACGTTTCCTTCGGCGGGAATTTCACCTTCGCGCCTGAAGTCAACAGCCAGCGCTGCAGCAACGTGATCGGCGAAATGCGGAAAAGCGACGGCTCCCTGAAGCGCGGCTGGCTGGAGCCGGGTGAGTCCGCGCACCTGTTTTTCTCCTTCACTGTCGACGGCAAAGAGGTCACGACCATCTCCTCCGCCTCTATTTTGCTGGATCTGTATACCCCCGCTCAGGAAAAAGGGAAGTCCATCACCTTGGGGCGGTACATCTGCAACCTGTCATTCACCCCTGTCGCCGCTTCCACTGCCACGCCCGTGCCCACGGCGACCCCGACGCCATCAGACCAACTGCCCAAACACGTTTCCCGGCTGCCCAATGGCAATCTGCGCTATGACGACGGGCTGATTGCCTTTGAATTCCCGGACAGCTTCGGACTCACAGTGAACGGGAGATTCACCAATTACGACGGGCGGGTTTTCCAGTCCGGATGCACGCTCTATAAGGAAAACGCCGCACAGCCGATCATCATCAGCTACGGCGTGGAAGAAGTGCCTGACGGGGAGAGCGCCGAGGAACAGGCATGGGCGGAAAAAAGCAAATCTACATGGGGCATCGAATCCTACGAGGTCGTCGCGGGGCATACTGCCAAATGCATATACTACCCGCCTGCCACCGGATCAGGCCTGGAATCCTTCTCGTACTATATTCCGCTTTCCGGAAACAGGCTGCTGGAAATGAACGTTTTCAACCAGTCCGATGAGGAACTGATCGACGCCCGAAATCTGTTCATGGATACCCTGGAGATCCGGGATTCGCTGTTTGCCGAGCCGCCGGCGGGCCCGGTTCAAACGGAGTCGCCCGCGCCGACCCCTGCGCCCACCGCCACGCCTGTGCCCACCGCCACGCCGGACCTGTCCGCCTGGACAGGTCACTGGATGACCTATGCGGAAGACATGGCGGAAATGATCATCACCAACAACGGCAACGGCACATTGCATGCCAAGGCCCTGTTCCTGCCGGCGGGGGACCATGAAGCCACCCTGACGCCCCAGGGGGACGGCAGCATGCGCTTTGAAAGCCAATACGGCCATCTGATCGGTTCCTTGATCCGCCAGGCGGACGGCGGGCTGCGCCTTACTTTCACCGGCGGCACCACCATGGAGGATGAAGAAGCCACGGAGTATCAGGGCTATTTCGCCCAGGGCTTCACCTACTACCCAGCAACGTATGCGGATATGTGGTATCAGACGCCGGAGGACGCCGCGGCCACGGAGGACGACTGGCTGGGGTATTGGACGGCAATGAACGGCGACGGGGTTTCCGCGCTGCAAATCAGCCGCATGAACGGCCAGCTGATGGTGGATGTGACCCTGGGCCGGTATCATTTTTCCGGCCCGGCAGACACGGGAAGCGATTCGATTATGGCCGTATACGACGATGATTTCTGCTGTTTGCTGCTGCTGAATAACAAGCTGAACAAGATCGCCATGCTGGAGGTGGACACCAGCATCGAGGAAGTGTACGACATAACGGGCAATCCTTATTACGGCGTCCTTATTTTCCAAAAGACCCCTGATATCAACACATATTTAACGCCGAACCAGATTGACGCTCTGTTGAATGCAGAAGTGCCGCCCACGCTCATCATGCCCGTGCCCACCCAAGCGCCGCAAAACATTGCTTTGCTCCCCATTCCGGGCAAGGCGGGATGCATGCAGGTGCCGATCAGCCGGGCGGACGCCACCAGCTATATCGTGGGCAGCAAGGACCCCACCGCCTACGCTCCCTTCCGCATGATCGACGGGGAGGAAACCACCTCCTTCCAGTTCTCCACCAAAACGACGCCCCTGGGGCAGGTGTATCTGTACTTTGATTTTGACGGGCCCGTCACCCTGGACGAACTGTGGATGAAAAACGGATTCTGGAAAATCACCGACGGCAAGGATCAGTATACCCGCAACAGCCGGGTGAAGAAAATGACCATTTTCGTCCGGTTTGCGGGCAGCGGTGATTATCAGCTGCTCAAGGATGTGAGCTTGAAGGATGACAGCGCCCGGAAGGATTGGAAGGTGATCGACATGCTGGGAGTGCAGAACGTCACCGGCGTGCGTATCCGCATCGACGAAATCTTCAAGGGCAGCAAATTCCCCACCGACGTGTGCATTTCGGAAATCATGTTCGTGCAGCGTGCAAACTAAAGACCGGCGCAGGATCGGAGAATCATTGAACAATCGAATCATTACAGCGTTCAATGAAGCGGATTCTATTACTTTATTACCGGTAATACGCACGGCAAGCAGGGCAAATGTACTACATTTGCATCGCCGCAAGCAATGCCATTCTTGCAGAATTGCAAAAAGCTTGTTGAGGGCTCCGCCCCCAAGCCCCTGAAAACCAGAGCTTGCGCTCTGTG
>CAJOPV010000144.1 GCA_905236495.1 uncultured Christensenellaceae bacterium | reverse complement strand
GGAAGCGGTTCCCCCCGCCTTTGTTATTTTTTTATCTCTCGTTACTGCTTGGCCCGGGCGGCGGCTTTGGCGCGCTGCTCGTGGCTCAGCTCCCGCTTGCGCATGCGGAGGGATTTGGGGGTGATCTCCAGCAATTCGTCGTCGTCGATGAATTCCAGGCATTCTTCCAGCGTCAGGGGATGCACGGATACCAGGCGCAGGCTGTCTTCCGAGGCGGAGGCGTTGCGCATGTTGGTGACGTGCTTTTGCTTGCACACGTTCACCACGATATCCCCGGGCCGGCTGGATTCGCCGCAGATCATGCCGTTATAGACGGGGGTCTGGCTGCCGATAAAGAGGGTGCCCCGATCCTGGGCGTAAAAAAGGCCGTACTGGGTGGCGTCGCCGGTTTCATAGCACACCAGGGCGCCCACGTTGCGATGGGGGATATCGCCCTTATAATCCTCATAGTGATCGAACACGGCGCTCATGATGCCCTCGCCCCGGGTATCGGTCATAAATTCGCTGCGATAGCCGAACAGGCCCCGGGAAGGCACCAGGAATTCCAAACGCACCCGGTCGCTGCCGCTCATGGATTCCAGGGTGCCCCGGCGGCGGCCGATCTTCTCAATGACGGCTCCGGCGTACAGCTGGGGCACGTCCGCCACCATCCGCTCGATGGGCTCCTGCCGCTGCCCGTTTTCGTAGCGGTAGATGACCTCCGGCTTGCTGACCTGGAATTCATAGCCCTCCCGCCGCATGGTTTCGATGAGGATGGACAGGTGCAATTCGCCCCGGCCCCAGACCTCGAACTGATCGGGGGTCTCCCCATCCTTGACCCGGAGGGATACGTCCGTTTCCAATTCCCGGTACAGCCGGGCGCGCAGATGGCGGCTGGTTACGTACTGGCCCTCCCGGCCCGCGAAGGGGGAATCGTTGACGGAAAAGGTCATGGTGACGGTAGGCTCGGTAATGGCGACGAAGGGCAGCGCCTCCGGGCAGGCGGGATCGCACACCGTATCGCCGATGGAAATATCCGCAAGGCCCGTCAAGGCCACGATATCGCCCATGCTCACCGCTTCGGCGCCTACGCGCTTGAGCCCGTCGTAGAGCGAAAGGCCCGTCAGCCGCCAGGGCGGGGACACCTGATCGCTCAGGGCGTTGCACCGCACCACCATCATGTTGTCCTTGAGGGTGCCCCGGCTGATGCGCCCGATGCCGATGCGGCCCACGTATTCGCTGTAATCGATGGTGGAGATCAGCACCTGGGCGGGGCCCTCCGGGTCGCCCTCGGGGGCGGGGATATATTCCATGATGGCGTCGAACAGGGGCCGCAGATCGGCGCCGGGCTTGGCAGGGTCCAGGGTGGCAGTGCCCTGCCGGGCGGAGGCGTAAATGATGGGGCGGTCCAGCGTGGCGGGATCGGCGTCCAATTCGATGAGCAAATCCACCAGCTCATCCACCACTTCCTCGCACCGGGCGTCGGGCCGGTCCACTTTGTTGATGACCAGCAGCACCGGGAGACGGAGCCCCAGGGCCTTCTGCAAAACGAAGCGGGTCTGGGGCATGGGGCCCTCGAAGCTGTCCACCAGCAGCAGCACCCCGTCCACCATCTTCAGCACCCGTTCCACCTCGCCGCCGAAATCGGCGTGGCCCGGGGTATCGACGATGTTGATTTTCGCGTCGCCGTAATGCACGGCGGTGTTTTTGGCAAGGATGGTAATGCCCCGCTCCCTTTCCAGATCGTTGGAATCCATTACCCGCTCCGCCACCTGCTGATTCTGGCGGAACACGCCGCCCTGACGGAGCATCTGATCCACCAGGGTGGTTTTGCCGTGATCCACGTGGGCGATGATGGCGATGTTGCGGATATCGTTGCGAATCATACGTGTTTCTTCCTTTCAGGTGGTTCAAAAACCAACGCTTGATTGTATATCAGATCGGGAAGGTTTGTCAACCACTTTGCGTTGAAAATGCAGGAATCTTCAGTGGTTTATTCTGTGGCTTTTGCGCATGCGTTTGGCCCGGGGCAGCCGGGGGAACAGGGGCGGGCGGGAGGAGGAGCACTTCTCTTTTTCCACGGTTTTCACCTCTTTTCTCCTTCAGCATGCGTAAATACCTCCCGATCCATGCGGGGGATCACGGATCGGGCAGGCAAATTTGCTGTTTTTCTTGCGTTTTTTTTGATTCTGTGTTATGATACCGGCATAGGAAGCGCGAAGTGAATGAACCCCGGTACCAAAGCGCGGCGAGGGGGATGCACCATGATTCATATGCATATTTTTCTGGTGGGCATGGCGGGGGCCGGCAAGACCAGCCTGGGCCGCCGTCTGGCCCAGAATTTGAATTGGAATTTCGTGGATACGGACCAGCGGGTCTGCGATATGCTGGGGATGCAGTCGGTCAACGAGGTGTTTTCCGCCTTTGGCGAGCCCTTTTTCCGCAACGCGGAAACGGGGGCCCTGATCGAGCTGGTGGGCCAGCCCCCCTGCGTGGTTTCCACCGGCGGGGAGCTGTGCACCTACGCGGAAAACGTCACCATTATGAAAAACCACGGCGTCATCATCCACATCGATCGGCCCCTGGATCAGATCCTGGCGGATATCAAGACGGATCGGCGGCCCCTGCTGGCGGGGGGCGACCATGAGGACGTGATCGAGCAGTATAACCGCTGCATCGGGCATTACCGGGCGGCGGCGGATTATCGGCTGGATAATTCCAAGGGCTTCGTGGTGGGCATCAAAAACCTGACGGAGCTGGTGGAGAGCATCAAATAGTACAGATGAAATACATTGCGCCCCCTTGACCGGGCTGCCGGGCGTGTGCTATGCTGAGCGTGATAAAAAGAAGGAGGATCGGATGATGCGCAATCCTGCGGCGTTCGCGTTTTATTACCGCTTTACCGGCTTTACCGGCAAGGCGCGCCGCCGCATGTAAAAAGATTCGCCTGAAAAATCAGGGGCTTTGCGGTGGATCGCCACGGCAAAGCCCTTTTTCCATACAATAAAGAAAAGAGGAAAAAACGCATGATCATCCTGCTGAAAAGCCACGCCGACCCCAAACAGGTGGATAACCTGTCCTCCTGGCTCAAATCCATGGGCTTTGGCATCCACATGTCCGTAGGCGAAAGCCAGACCATCATGGGCCTCATCGGCGATACCTCCCGGGTGGATATGGACGTTATCAAATCCCTGGAGATCGTGGAGAACGTGCAGCGCATCCAGGAGCCCTACAAGAGCGCCAACCGCAAATTTCACGCAGACGATACGGTGGTGGAGGCGGCCCCGGGGATAAAGATCGGCGGCGGGCACTTTGAGATCATCGCCGGGCCCTGCTCGGTGGAGACGGAGGAGCAGATCATTTATGTCGCAAAACGGGTCAAGGCGGCGGGGGCCAAGCTGCTCCGGGGCGGCGCCTTCAAGCCCCGCACCTCTCCCTACGCCTTCCAGGGCCTCCACGAGGAGGGCATCCGGCTGCTGCTGCTGGCGAAGAAGGAAAGTGGGCTGCCCATCGTGACGGAGATCATGGATGTGAACCACCTGCCGCTGTTTGAGGAGGTGGATGTGATCCAGGTGGGCGCCCGGAACATGCAGAATTTTGAATTGCTCAAGGAATTGGGGCAGATCAGAAAGCCCATATTGCTCAAGCGGGGCCTTGCCAACACCATTCAGGAATGGCTTATGAGCGCGGAATACATCATGGCGGGAGGCAATCCCAACGTGATCCTCTGCGAGCGGGGCATCCGCACCTACGAAACCGCCACCCGGAACACGCTGGACCTGTCCGCCGTGCCCGTGCTGCACCGGCTGACCCACCTGCCCGTCATCGTCGATCCCAGCCACGCCACCGGCTACGCCCACCTGGTGAAGCCCATGGCGGTGGCTGCCACAGCCGCCGGGGCCGACGGCTTGATGATCGAGGTGCACAACGACCCGCCCCACGCCCTCAGCGACGGCGCCCAATCCCTGACCCCCGACGCCTTTGACGACGTGGCAAAGCGCGTGTTCGCCATCCGGCCTTATGCGTGCCGATAAAAGGAGAGAAGCGCATGAAGATTGTTCGCCCGGCCGCTGCGGAGGATCTGGAGCGGATCGCCGAGATCGAGGTGTTCAATTACCGGCTGTATTTTTATCCCATCTTCAGAACGGACGCATTCTTCTTTGACGAATTGCGGGTGTCTGCAAGGATCAGGCATTACGAAACGGAGCTGCCCGGGCTGTGGGTGTGGGATGACGGAACGGTGAAGGGCTTTTGCCATATCGTGGGCCGGGAAGTCCGCAAGCTGTTTGTGGAGCCTGCGTGCCACAGCGCCGGCATTGGCGGGGCGCTGCTGGATCATGCCGTCGAATGCCTGAACGTGAATGAGCTGTGGGCCTTGGAAAAGAACCGCCGGGCCATCGCTTTTTACGCCCGGCACGGGTTTTATCCGACGGGGGAAAGGCGCCCGGAGGAAGACACGAACGAATACCTGATCTGTTTGGCCCGTTGAGAGGATCTTTTTTTCGGAGGTGGCGATATGCTGTTTGGCATCGTGGGGCTGGGCCTCATTGGCGGCTCCCTGGCCCGGAGCATCAAATTTCATTCGCATCATACCGTGCTGGGCTGCGATATCGATGAAACCGCCCTGCTCCAGGCCAGGGCCTTCGGGGCCGTGGACGGGGAATTGACGGACGATCATCTGGGGCAGTGCGACGCGGTGCTGATCGCCCTGTATCCCCAGGCGGCGGTGGACTGGGCTTTGGCCCATGGGAAGGCGTTCAAGCCCGGGGCGCTCGTGATCGATTGCTGCGGGGTGAAGCGGTACGTGTGCGACCGGCTGTTTCCCGCTTTCCGGGACGCGGCCTTTACCTTCATGGGGGGCCATCCCATGGCGGGGCGGGAGCGCAGCGGCTTTTCCTTTTCCCAGGATGATCTGTTTGAAAACGCCAGCATGATCCTCTGCCCCCTCCCCGGCACCCCGGTGGAGGAGATCAGAAGGGCCAAGGAAATCTTCCTGTCCATCGGCTTTGGCAGGGTGCGCTTCACAACGCCCCAGGAGCACGATGAAATGATCGCCTTCACCTCCCAGCTGGCCCACGTGGTTTCCGGCGCGTATGTGAAAACGCCCCTGGCGAATAAGCACCGGGGCTTTTCCGCCGGCAGCTTCAAGGATATGACCCGGGTGGCGCGGCTCAACGAAAACATGTGGACGGAGCTGTTTCTGGAAAACGACGATCTGCTGCTGAATCAGGTGGAGGGGCTCATCGACCGCCTGACGGAATACCGGGACGCCCTGCGGGACCGGGACGGGGAAAGGCTCCGCGTCCTCCTGCGGGAAGGCCGGGAAATGAAGGAAGCATTGGAGGAGTGAGCCATGGAACGGGTGCGCATCCGGGTTGACCCGGCCTATGACGTGATGATCGGGCCGGGGCTGATAAACCGGGCGGGGGAGCTGATCGCCGGGGTGCATGCGCCCTGCCGGGCCGCCGTCCTGACGGACGATACCGTAGCCGCCCTGTACGGGCAGAAAGTCCTGAACAGCCTGAAGGAAGCGGGCTTTGATCCCTGCCTGTGGGCCTTTCCCCATGGGGAGGAGCATAAGACCATGCAGACCCTGGCCTCCGCCCTCAATTTCCTGGCGGAAAGCAAACTCAGCCGGGGGGATCTGGCAGTGGCGCTGGGGGGCGGCGTAGCGGGGGACCTGGCGGGCTTCGCCGCGGCGGTGTATTGCCGGGGCATCCCCTTTGTGCAGATTCCCACCACTTTGCTTGCGGCGGTGGATTCCTCCGTGGGCGGCAAAACGGCGGTGGATCTGCCTGCGGGAAAGAATATGGCGGGGGCCTTTCACCAGCCCCTGCTGGTGCTGAGCGATACCGATGTGATAAGGGCCCTGCCCCCGGATCTCATCCGGGACGGCAGCGCCGAAATGCTCAAGCACGGCATCCTGGCGGACCCAAAGCTCTTTGACGATCTGCGCACCGGAAAATGGCGGGAGAGAATCGATGAGACCATCGCCCGGAACGTGGAAATCAAGCGGGATCACGTGGCCCGGGACGAGTTGGACCGGGGCGTGCGGCAAATGCTGAACCTGGGCCACACCTTCGGGCACGCGGCGGAAACCTGCTCCGGCTTCACCCTCACCCACGGGCAGGGGGTGGCGATGGGCCTGGTGATGGCGGCAAGGGCCGCGGGAATGGACCCCACGCCCATCGAAGCTGCCTGCCGGAAATGCGGCCTGCCCACGGCCTGCCCCTACCCGGCGGCAGAATTGGCCCGGGCCGCCCTTTCCGATAAAAAGCGGCGGGGGGACAGGATCACGCTGGTTCTGCCGGAAGCCATCGGAAAATGCGCCTTGAAAACCGTCCCTGCGGCGGAATTGCCCGCGATCTTCGCCAGGGCCACAGGAGAAACGATATGAATGTGACTGTCGAACCGGGCCTCCTGGGCGGAGCCCTCTCCCGCCTCCCGTCCTCCAAATCCCACGTGCATCGGCTGCTGATCGCCGCCGCCTTGTGCCGGCCCGTTAAGGAGGACCGGGAGGAAACCCGCATCCTCTGCTCGGGGGAAAACGAGGATATCGGGGCCACGGTCAATTGCCTGCAAAGGCTGAACGCCGCCATCATCCGGGAGGGGGACGGGCTGAAGGTGATTTCCTCCCTTCTCTGGCCCCGGCAGGCTGCGCTAAGCTGCGGCGAAAGCGGCTCCACGCTGCGGTTCCTTTTGCCGCTGTGCGCCGCAGGCCCCGGCGAAGTCACCCTGACGGGCCGGGGCAGGCTTACCGAGCGCCCAAACGGGCCGTACCTGGAAGCTCTGCGGGCCCACGGGGCGGTGATCGAGGGCGATTCCCTGCCGCTGACGGTACGGGGCGGCCTCCGCTCCGGTGATTATTCCCTGCCGGGAAACGTGAGCAGCCAGTATTTTACCGGCCTCATGTTCGCCCTGCCCCTGCTTTCCGGGGACAGCAAATTGACTTATACGTCGCCCCTGGAATCCGTGCCCTATGTGGAATTGACGCTTTCGGTGCTCAGGCGGTTCGGCATCCGCGTGGAAAAGACGGAAAACGGCTGGCGGATACCGGGCGGGCAGGTTTATACTTCTCCCGGCATCGCGGCGGCGGAAGCGGACTGGAGCGCGGCGGCCTTCTGGCTGGGGGCGAACCGGCTGGGAAGCGCCGTGAAGCTTTCCGGCCTGGACGAGCATTCCTTTCAGGGGGACAAGGCCGTTCAAAAGCTCCTCCTGCAGATCGGCGATGAAATGGACCTTCGGCAGACGCCGGATCTGATGCCCGTCCTGTCCGCCGTCGCCGCCGCCGTGCCGGGGAAAACCACCCGCATCACCGGGGCCGCCCGGCTGCGCCTCAAGGAATCGGACCGGCTCACCGCCATGGCGGAGGTGATCCGGGCCCTGGGCGGCAGCGCGGAGGAAGCGCCGGACGGATTGACCGTTCACGGGACGCGCCTGCGGGGCGGTACGGTGGACGGGCACGGCGATCACCGGGTGGCCATGAGCGCCGCCATCGCCGCCACGGTGTGCGCTGGGCCGGTCACGATCCTGGGGGCGGAAGCGGTGAACAAATCTTACCCCGATTTCTGGCGGGATTTTGAGCAGATGGGAGGGCGGCTCCATGGCTGATTTCAGCATCGGAGGAAAATTGCGGGTCACGTTATTCGGGCAGTCCCACGGCCCGGCGGTGGGGTGCGTGGTGGAAGGGTATCCCCGGGGACGATGGATCGATTGGGAGAAGGTGAACCGCTTCATGGCCCGCCGGGCTCCCGGGCAAAATGCCTGGAGCACCCCAAGAAGGGAAACGGACGCCTATGAGCTCGTCTCCGGCCTGGATGAAAACGGGCGCACCTGCGCATCTCCCCTCACCGCCCTCATCCGCAACACCAACGCCCACTCCGGGGATTACCCCGATCTTCGGGTGCTGCCCCGGCCCGGGCACGCCGATTTTTCGGCGTATCTCAAGTATGGCGACGCCTGGGATTACCGGGGCGGCGGGCATTTTTCCGCAAGGCTGACGGCGCCCTTGTGCTTTGCCGGGGCCCTGGCGCTGCAATACCTGGAAGAAAAGGGGATCGCGGTATGCGCCCACGTGGCCCGGATCGGGGACGTGTGGGATGAAACGCCGGATACGGCGGACCCTCGCCTGCCCCTGTATGGGCCGGAGGATTTCCCGGTGATGAATCAAAACCGGGGCGAGGAAATGAAAAAGCGGATCGAGGCCGCCCGCCAGGCGGGGGACAGTATCGACGGGGCGGTGCGCTGCCTGGTAACGGGCTTGCCCGGAGGCCTGGGCGGGCCCTGCTTCGGCGGAGTGGAAGGGGCTTTGGCAAAGGCCCTCTTCGGCATCCCGGCGGTAAAGGGCCTGCAGTTCGGCGATACCAAGCCCTATGGCAGCGAAAACAACGACGCCTACCGGGCGGCGGACGGAAGCATCCGCACCGTCACCAATCACTGCGGCGGCATCCTGGGGGGCATCACCAACGGCATGCCCCTGCATTTCACCGTTTCCTTCAAGCCCACGCCCTCCATCGCCCTGCCGCAGCAGACGGTGGATACCTGCGCCATGAAGGAAACCGTCATCAGCGTGCAGGGCCGCCACGACCCCTGCGTGGTGCCCCGGGCGGTGCCCGTGGTGGAAGCCGTCACCGCCCTGATCCTCACCGACCTCATACTGTAAGGAGAAAAAACGATGGATATGAATTTGGATGCCATCCGGGAGCGATTGGATCGGATCGACGACCAGATGACCGATCTGTTCGCCCAAAGGATGCGGCTGGTAACGGACGTGGCGGCCTATAAAAAGGAGCATGGCCTGCCCATCCTGGATACGGGCCGGGAACGGAAGATCCTGAACCGGGTATCCCTCCGGGCAGGGGAGGATATGGAGCATTATGCCAAGCTGCTCTATCAGACCCTCTTCAGCGTCAGCCGGGCTTATCAGGCCCAGCAGCTTCGCTCCGCTTCCCCTTTGACCGCGGAGCTGGAGGCTGCTGCCAAAAATATTCAGGAAAAGATGCCCCAGCGGGTGATGGTGGCCTGCCAGGGCACCGAGGGGGCCTATTCCCAGAAAATTTGCGATCAGATGTTTGAATTTGCGGATATCCTGTATATGAACACCTTCAACGACGTATTCAACGCCGTGGAAAGGGGCATGTGCCCCTTTGGGGTGCTGCCCATCGAAAACAGCACCGCCGGCAGCGTGACCCAGGTGTATGACCTGATGGAGAAGCACCATTTCCACATCGTCCGGGCCGGGCGGCAGCGGGTGGATCACAGGCTGCTGGCTTTGCCTGGGACGAAGCTTTCGGACATCCGGGAGGTGGTCTCCCACGAGCAGGCGCTGCGGCAGTGCGCTTCCTTCCTTGCCGCCCATCCCGGCATCAAAGCCACGCCCATGGAAAATACCGCCGTGGCCGCCGCCCTGGTCGCCCAAGAAGGCCGGCGGGACCTGGCCGCCATCGCCTCCCAGGAGTGCGAGGCGCTCTACGGCCTGGAAACGGTGGAAAGGGAGGTAGCGGATAACGACAACAATTTCACCCGCTTCATCTGCATCGCCAAGGACCTGACAGTGTATCGGGGCGCCGACAAAATTTCCCTCATGCTTTCCACCGCCCATAAGCCCGGGGCGCTGTACCGCCTTATGAGCCATATCGCCGTCATGGGGGTGAACCTGACGAAGCTGGAAAGCCGCCCCATCCCGGGCAAGGACTTTGAATTCCGCTTCTTCTTCGATATCGAGGCGTCTATCGAATCCCCCGCCGTTCGGGAATTGATGGAGCAGCTTAAAAACGAGGCGGACCAGTTCGTTTTCCTGGGGAATTACGAGGAGATGCGCTGATGGAATACGGCCTGATCGGGGAGAAGCTGAGCCACAGCTATTCCCCCCTGATCCACCGCTGCTTCGGGGATTACGATTACCGGCTGTACCCCATGGAGAAGGAGGAAATGGAGGCGCTGCTCCGGGAACGGGCTTTCCGGGGCCTCAACGTCACCATCCCCTACAAGCGGGCGGTGCTGCCCTTCTGCGACGGCATATCCGATACCGTCCGGGCCGTGGGCAGCGCCAACACGCTGGTGAACCGGCAGGGAAAACTGACCGCCTACAATACCGACCTGGGCGGCTTCCTTTTCATGCTGCAGAAGGGCGGCATCACGCTGACGGGCAAAAAAGTGCTGATCCTGGGCAGCGGGGGCACTTCCCTCACCGCCCAGGCCGCCTGCCGGGAGCAGGGGGCCCGGGAGACGGTGGTGGTCTCCCGTTCCGGGCCCGTCACCTACGAGGACATGTACCGGCGGCATACCCATGGGGAGGTGCTCATCAACACCACCCCGGCGGGCATGTACCCCCAAACGGAGGGCTGCCCGGCTGATCTGAGCCGCTTTCCCAATTTGATCGGCGTTGCGGACGTGATCTATAACCCCGCCCGCACACGCCTTTTGCAGGAAGCGGAAAGCAGGGGCATTCCCCATATTGGGGGCCTTTGGATGCTTTGCGCCCAAGGCTGGTACGCTGCCCGGCTGTTTACCGGCGCCGATATCCCGGAGGAAAAGCTCGAAAAGGCCTACCGGGCGGTGCGGAGCCAATGTCTGAATCTGGTATTGGTGGGCATGCCCGGCAGCGGGAAAAGCACCCTGGGAAGGCTGGCGGCGGAAAAGCTGGGCCGCAGGTTTGTGGATATCGACGGGGAGATCGTCAGCCGCTTCGGCCCCATCCCGGAGATCTTCGCCCGGCAGGGGGAGGCCGCCTTCCGGGCTATGGAGGCGGAGGTGATCCGTAAGACAGCCAAAGAAAGCGGCCTGGTGATCGCCGCCGGGGGCGGGGCGGTGCTGCGGGAGGAGAACAGGCTTTTCCTTCGGCAAAACGCCGTGGTGGCCTGGGTGCAGCGGCCCCTGGAGCGCCTGAGCACGGCGGGGCGGCCCCTCTCCACCGGGCCGGAGACCCTGCGCCGCATGGAGGAAGCCCGCACGCCCCTGTACGAGGCTGCGGCGGATTTTACGGTCCTGAACGACGGGACGCCGGAGGAAGCGCTGAAGAAGCTAACGGAGGGATTGGATGAAGGTATTGGTGATTAACGGGCCCAACCTGAATATGCTGGGCATCCGGGAAAAGCATCTGTACGGCACGGAAACCTACGCCGATCTGGAAACGTTCATCCGGGAGGCGGCGAAACGGCTGGGCCTGGATATAGAACTGTTCCAGAGCAATTATGAGGGGGCCATCGTGGAAAAGATCCAGGAGGCCTACGGCGTCATGGACGGCATCGTCATCAATCCCGCCGCCTATACCCATACCTCCGTCGCCATCCTGGATGCGCTGAAGGCCGTGGCCCTGCCCGCCGTGGAGGTGCATTTGACGGATGTGAGCAAACGGGAGCCATTCCGCCAGGTTTCCTATGCCGGCATGGCCTGCCGGGCTCGCTTCATGGGGCTTGGCTTTGAGGGGTATGAAAAAGCCCTGGAATATCTGAAAGAAACCCTTTCGGGGGATTGACTTCAATCGCTTTTCGGTGTTATAATTCCTGCATCGGCGCTGACGGAGAACAAAGCCTTCGCATCAATGCGTCCCCCGAGAGAAGGGCGGTCATCGGCTGGAAGCCGTCCGGGGCGCGGAAGGCCATTCGCTCCCGAGCCGCTGTGCTGAAAGATAAGTAGGCGCAGCCGTGCCGCCCGCGTTAAGGGCTTATGAGAGCGGATCGATCCGCTGAAATTGGGTGGTACCGCGTGCGCCTGTCACGCCCCATGGCTTATGCCATGGGCGTTTTTTTATCAGAAGGAGGAAAAGCCTACATGGATATCCGGGAAAACCTGAATCAGATCGGCGAGGAAATGCGGCAGGAGCTGGAGGGCGTGGACGGCTTGCAGGCCCTGGACGCCCTGCGGGTGAAGGTGCTGGGCAAAAAGGGCAGCCTGACGGCGCTTTTGCGGGGCATGGGCCAGGTAAGCCCCGAGGAGCGGCCCAGGATGGGCCAGCTCATCAACGAGGCCCGGGAGCGCTTCACCGCCCTGCTGGATGAAAAGCAGCGGGAGTTTGCGGAAAAGGAAAAGGAATGGCGGCTGCAAAAGGAAGCCATCGACGTCACCGAGCCCCGGGACCTGCCCCTGATCGGGGCGGAGCACCCCATGAACCTGGTGCTCAAGGAGGTGCTGGATTGCTTCACCTCCATGGGCTTTTCCGTGGTGGAGGGGCCGGAGATCGAACTGGACCTGTATAACTTTGAGCTTCTGAACGTGCCCAAGAATCATCCCGCCCGGGACGCGCAGGACACCTTCTATATCGACGATAACGTGGTGCTGCGCTCCCAGACCAGCCCCGTGCAGGCCCGCACCATGCTGACCCAAAAGCCCCCCATCCGCATCGTGTGCCCTGGACGGGTGTTCCGCGCCGATGAGATGGACGCCACCCACAGCCCCGTGTTCCATCAGATCGAGGGCCTGGTGATCGATCGGGACGTGACCATGGCGGACCTGAAGGGCACCCTGGACGCTTTCGCCAAGCGGCTTTACGGCAGCGATATCGACGTGCGCTTCCGCCCCTCCTTCTTCCCCTTCACCGAGCCCAGCGCCGAGGTGGATCTGACCTGCGTCAACTGCCACGGCAAGGGCTGCCGGGTGTGCAAGGGCACCGGCTGGATCGAGGTGCTGGGCAGCGGCATGGTGAACCCCAAGGTGCTGGAAATGTGCGGCATCGACAGCAGCGTGTATTCCGGCTTCGCCTTCGGCATCGGCCTGGAGCGCATCACCATGCTCCGCTATGGCATCAAGGATCTGCGGCTTTTGTACGAGGGCGATCTTCGCTTCCTCAAACAGTTCCGTTGACAGGGGAGGAAAAAGAAAATGAAAGTTTCCATGAAATGGTTAAAGCAGTACGCCGACATTCCCGTCAGCGCGGCTGAATATGAGGATCGCATGGTGATGACCGGCACCGGCGTGGAAGGAACGGAGGAGCTGGGGAAGGACCTGGAAAACGTGGTGGTGGGCCGGGTGCTCACCTGCCGGGCCCATGAAAACAGCGATCATCTTCATGTGTGCACCGTGGATGTGGGGGAGGAAGAACCCCTGCAGATCGTGTGCGGCGCGCCCAACGTGAAGGAGGGCATCCTGGTGCCGGTGGCGAAGATCGGCGCAAAGCTGCCGGGCGGCGCCGTTATCAAAAAGGGCAAGCTCCGGGGCGTGGAAAGCCAGGGCATGCTCTGCTCCGGCCCGGAGATCGGCGTGCCGGTGGAGCTGTATCCTTCCGTTGGCGCCGCGGGGCTTTTGATCTTCCATGAGGAGTATCCCCTGGGGGCCGATGTGAAGCCCATTTTCGGCCTGGACGATACAGTGATCGATTTTGAGATCCTGGCGAACCGGCCTGATTGCCTGTGCGTCTGGGGCGTGGCCCGGGAAACCGCTGCCGCCATGGGCACGGAATTGAAGCTGCCTGAAATCAAGGTGCGGGAAGCGGGCGGCGATATTCACGATTACGCCCGGGTGGAGGTACGGGAGCCTGAACTATGCCCCCGATACGCCGCCAAGGTGGTAAAGAACGTGCGCATCGGGGAAAGCCCCCTGTGGCTTCGGCAATACCTCTTTGCCGCCGGGATGCGCTCCATCAACAACATCGTGGATATCACCAACTTCATTATGCTGGAAACGGGCCATCCCATGCACGCCTTTGACCTTGCCAAGGTCCGGGGCAAGCACATCATTGTCCGTAAGGCGGAAAAGGGCGAAAAGCTCACCACCCTGGACGGCAAGGAATACGCCTTAAGCGGCAATGAGCTTATGATCTGCGATGAGATGGGCCCCACGGGCCTTGCCGGCATCATGGGCGGCGAGGAAAGCGAGATCACGGAAAACACCAGGGAAGTGCTCTTTGAGTGCGCCTCCTTCGATCGGGCCTGCGTGCGGGTCACCGCCCGGTCCCTGGGCATCCGCACGGAATCCTCCGGGCGGTTCGAGCGGGGGGTGGGCCCTGCCACGGTGATGGACGCGCTGTTGCGGGCCTGCCAGATGGTGAACGAATTGGACGCACGCGACGTGGTGGGCGGCGTCATCGACCTGTATCCCCATCCCGCGGCCCCCGCCGTTTTGCAGGTGTCCTGCGCCAGGATGGCCCGGCGGGCCGGGGTGGAGATCGCCCCGGAAGAAATGGAAAGCATCCTCCGAAAGCTTTTGTTCAAGGTGGAGCGAAACGGGGATGAAATGACCGTCACCGCCCCGGCCTTCCGCCAGGATATCGAGCAGGAGGCGGATATCTGCGAGGAGGTACTCCGCTACGCGGGGTACGACCGTATCCCCGTTACCCACCTGCGGGGCGAGACCCCCATGGGCGGCATGAACGATACGGGCCGCCGGGAAGCCGTGATCCGCAGCCAGCTGACGGGCATGGGCTTCTATGAATCCATGACCTTCTCTTTTATCTCCCAAAAATCCATTGAGCTTCTGGGCTTGCCCAAGGAGGACCCCCGGAACGCCCCGGTCTGCATCCGCAACCCCTTGGGGGAGGATACCGCCTGCATGCGCACCACCGTTTTGCCCGGGCTGCTTAAAACCCTGGCGGTGAACATCAAAAACGGCAACGAAAACGGGCGGCTGTATGAGATCGGCACGGTGTATGACGGGCAAAACAAGACCGCCGAGGGCCTGCCCGTGGAGACCCACGAATTGGCGCTGGGCCTGTACGGCGACGGGGATTTCTATACCGTCCGGGGCGCGGCGGAGGCGCTGTGCCGCCAGGCGGGCATCGCCTATCAGATCGCCGGGTGCGATGAACCGTATCTGCATCCCGGGCGGCGGGCCGCTTTGAAAACGAAGGATGGAAGGCTGCTGTGCGTCCTGGGCGAAATGCATCCCGACGCCGCGGCGCGGTACGACCTGACACAGCGGGTGTATATCGCGGTTATGAAGCTGCCCCTGTTCTTTGAAGCCTCCCGGCCCATGGGCGAGGTAAAGCCCATCGCCCGTTTCCCCGCCGTGAACCGGGACCTGGCCCTGGTGATGACCGAAAGCACCCAGGTGGGCCCCCTGATGGACGCCATCAAGGCGGGCTGCGGCCCGGTGCTGGAGGATATCCGCATGTTCGACGTGTTCCGGGGCCTCCAGATCGGCCCGGGCAATAAATCCGTGGCCTTCTCCCTCACCCTCCGGGGCGCGGATCATACCCTCACCGAGGAGGAGATCACCCGCCTCACCGAAAAAGCGCTGAAGATCGCCAAGGAGAAATTCGGCGCGCTGCTGAGGGCGTAAGCAAATGGAACACAAAGGCACAAAAACGCTGGAAACAGAGCGGCTGATTCTGCGCTCCTTTACCGCCCAGGACGGCCCCGCCATGTTCAGAAACTGGACGGGAGACCCGGAGGTGACCCGGTTCCTCACCTGGCCTGCCCACCCCAGCGAAGAGGTATCCTGCCAATTGGCGGCCTATTGGGAGGAAAAAGGGAAACAGCCGGACATCTATCAATGGGCCATCGTCCTCAGGGAACTGGGCGAGCCCATCGGCAGCCTGGCGGTGGTGGCCCGGGAGGACGAGATCGAAAAGTGCGAGCTGGGCTACTGCATCGGCAGGGCCTGGTGGGGGAAAGGCATCATGCCCGAGGCGGTGAAGCGGGTGATTCAATACCTGTTTGAAGAGGTGGGCATGAACCGGATCGAGGCTGGGCACGACGTGGATAACCCTGCCTCGGGCCGGGTGATGCGGAAGGCGGGCATGGCCTTTGAGGGCGTGCTGCGTCAGAACGGGAAAAACAATCAGGGCCTGCGCGATATGGCGCTCTATGCTATCCTGCGGCAGGATTATCTGAAAGAGAAGGAGGAAACCCCATGAAAATGACCTTCCGCTGGTACGGCAGCCAATCGGACCCCATCCCGCTGAGATATGTGAAGCAGATCCCCGGCATGACGGGCCTCATGGGCCTGCTGGATAAGCCCGCCGGGGTGGATTGGCCCGAAGATGAATTCGTAGCCCTGAAAAAAGAGGTCAGCGACGCCGGGCTGGAGATCGAGGTCATCGAATCCGTCAACGTCCACGAGGACATCAAGATGGGCCTGCCCAGCCGGGAGGAGTATATCGCCAACTATATCTCCACCATTCGGATGCTGGCGAAGCACGGCGTGAAGGTGATCGTCTATAACTTCATGCCGGTGTTCGATTGGCTGCGCACCGATCTGGCCCGGGTGATCCCCGAGGACGGCAGCAACAGCCTGTACTTCGATGAGAAGGATCTGGGCGCGATGGGCCCCCTGGAGATCGTGCGCAAAACCGCCGAGGGCAGCCAGGGCTTTTCCCTCCCCGGCTGGGAGCCGGAGCGCCTGGCCCTGCTGGAAACCACCCTCAGGCAGTATGAAAACATCGGCCCGGACGATCTGCGGAAGCATTTCAAGTACTTCCTGGACGCGGTGATCCCCGTCTGCGAGGAAGTGGGCGTGCGCATGGCCTGCCACCCCGACGACCCCGCCTGGCCCATTTTCGGCCTGCCCCGGATCACCCACAGCCAGGATGACTTCGATAAGATGGTGAAGCTGCACGACAGCCCCGCCAACACGCTGTGCCTCTGCACCGGGTCCCTGGGCTCCAGCCCCGACAACGATATCCCCGCCATCATTCGGCACTTTGGGGAAATGGACCGCATCGGGGCTATGCACGTGCGGAACGTCAAGTATCTGGGCCACCACCATTTCCGGGAAGCGGCCCACCTGTCCTGCACCGGCGACCTGGACCTGTTCAAAATCATGGAGGCTATTTACGATACCTGCCCCGATACCTACGTCCGCCCCGATCACGGGCGCATGATCTGGGATGAAAAGGGCCGCCCCGGCTATGGCCTCTACGACCGGGCCCTGGGCGCGGCGTACCTGAACGGCTTGTGGGAAGCCATCTGCAAGATGAAGGATCGCTGACGGGAGGGCGGGCCCCCGCGGCCCTCCGCCTGCGCAAGGGGCCATTGGCCCCCTGACCTCTCCCGGATAACAGAGAAGGCGGGATTTCAGAGGAGAAAGCAAGTTTTCTCTCATTGAATCCCGCCTTTTTCTGTCGCCCGGGAGCGCAGAAGCCATCCCCCCGGGCGGGGGGCTTGGGGCAGCGCCCCAAGGGTATTCCCTACCCCTGGCTTTTCTGCATCAGCCGCCAGCGGCGGCGGGTGGCGGCGCCGCCCCGCAGGTGGCGCACGGCGTGGTGATAATCCAATATTTCCTTTACCTCGGCGTAAAGGCCGGGGTGAATGAGGCGCAGGCGATCGTGCACGTCCTTATGCACGGCGCTTTTGCTCATGCCGAAGGCCCGGGCGGTTTCCCGCACGGTGGCCCCGGTGCGAACGATATATCGGCCCAGGGCCACGCTTCGATCCCGAATCTCCTGGCGCATGATCCCGCCCCCCTTCGGCACAGGATATGCCGAAGGAGGGCAGAAAAGAACGGGCGGGGGTCAGGGCCTGAGCACGGTGAGCCAGGCGCCGTAGGTGGCGGGCAGGTGGGCGGACTGTACGGCGGCGCCGCCGCCCGCCTCCATCCGCGTCCGGATGGCCTCCACCGCGGCGGAAAAATCATTGTTCCCGCCCTGAACGGGGGCCAGGACGGCCTGGATGCGCTCGGCGCTGTTGGCAAGCAGGGCGCTGACGAGATCCTCCATGAGCTGCCAGCCGGTGAAGCCCTCCTCGTCCTCCGCCGCCGGGCCGGGGTGCAGGAGGGCGTGGCGGAGGGTATAGCTCTCCGCCACCGTGGGCATCAGATCGGTCATGGCCTGGGTCCATTTTTCCGCCATAGCGCCGGAAAAGAGCAGGGTAATATCCTCACCCAGCTTATCCAGCCGGGCTTTATAAGCGGCAAGGACGGCCTCCCGATCCGTTTCGGAGGCGGTATCCGTAGGCAGGATCAGATCCCGCCCGTAGCGGACGAAGCCCCATTGAGGGAAGGGCAGATAGGTGACGATATCGCCGGGATTGACGATGTTGAAGATGTTGTCATAGGCGGGGATATCGCCCCGCACGGTGCGGGGGGAGGCGAAGGTGTAGGCATACACGTTCTCCGGGCCGAAGCGATCCGACAGCATGGCCCCCAGCAGGTTGGCAATCGCCGCGCCCCGGCTGTGGCCCGTGACGAGGAAGACGGGCTTTTCCAGGGCGTTCAGGTAATCCGCCTGGGTATCCATTACGTCCCGGGCCGCCAGATAAAAGTTTTCGGCGTAAGCACAGTCATAATCCCCGGAGGGCATCAATTCCATATTCAGGGGCCATTCGCCTTCGCCGGTGCCCCGCACGCCGATCACCGCTGCCGTGCGCCCGTCGGACAGCCGCTTTTCAAACAGCACGTAGCCCACCACATGCCGCGTATCCCCTGCCGGGCGCTTCATGTTGTATTCTCCTACCTTGGTATAGCCCAGGCCGGTCATGAAAAGCAGCTGGGGCAGAGGGGTGTAGCAGGTTTCGGCGATGGTCAGGGCCTGCTGGGCGACGGCGGGCTGATAGACGCTGCTGGGCCGATCAAAGAATTCAGCCGTTTCCGCCGATCCGGGGCAAAGAACGGTCAGCAGCAGGAGCGACAGGATAAGGGATACCGTGCGTTTCATGCTTCATACCTCCCGATGCATCGGTCGTTTTCCAAGGCGCGCAAAGCGCCGGGCAGTTGGGCCAGGGACGGGACGACGGCGTGGGGCTCATGCTCCCGGGACCGGGGCGTTTGCAGGGCGCCGAAGCCCCGGCGCACCCACACGGCCCGAAACCCCAGGCTCCGGGCGGGGAAGATATCGTTATCCAGCCGATCCCCTGCCATTACCGCCTCCTCCGGGGCGCAGCGCGCTTTTTCCAGCGCCAGGAGGAAGATCGCCGGGTCCGGCTTCATGGCCCCCGCTTCCCAGGAAGAAATCACCAGGGAAAAATATCCGGCGATGCCAAAGGCCTCCAGGCGCTTTGCAAGGCCCGCCTTTTGATTGGCGATGATCCCCAGGCGGTAAGATCGGCTCAGCGCCTTCAGCGCCTCCGGCGCTTCGGGGTACAGCGTTTCCAGCTCGCTTCGGTAAGGGGCAGCCTGGGAAAAGCCGAACTTTTCCATCACGGTGCGGAACTGGGGCAGGGATGCCCGGGAGGCGTTTTCGATCTCCCGCCAGAGCATTTCCGCCGTAATGCCCTTCTCCCGGGCCTCCGGCATTGCCGCCTGTTCCCGGCACCGAGCGCGCCAAACGGCGTCTTCATCGACCAGGGTATAGCCCATATCCAGAAAAACCCATCGGATCGCCATGGCTGCTCCTTTCCTTCAGATCGGGGGGATGAACCGGGGCGGGCGCTTGAGGGCGCTTTGGGCAAACAGGGCCGCCGCGCCGTCGGTGTAGGCCTCCAGGGCGGTAACCCGCTTTGCCGCCCGCAGGAGGGGGGCGGGAAACTCCAGCGAAAAGGAAAAATATTGAAGGAGGGCGTGCATCCGCCCCACGGCGGCACTTTCGGGCCAAATGGACAGATACTCCCGCAAAAGCGCGTCGTGGAAGGCGGCAAGCTCCGGGAGGGTCAGGGGTTCCCCACCGCTGATCTCCCGGGCCAGGGCGGGGTTCGTTAAGATCCCCCTGCCCAGCACGAGCCCCGGGGCGCAGGATTCGGAAAGCAGGAAATCCCAGGCGTCGGAGGCGGTGAACAGGTCCCCGTTATAGAGCACCGGGAAAGGGGCACAGGAGGCCGCCTGCCGGTAGCAGGAACGCCTGGGCGTGCCCCGGTACTGCTCCTTTCCCGTGCGGGGATGCAGGAGCCATTCGGTGAAGGGGTAGCGGGTCAACACCGAAAGCACCCGGGGCCATTCCTCTTCGCTTTCCATGCCGATGCGGCTTTTGACGGAAATAGGCAGCGGCGACCGGGCGAACACCGCGTCCAGAAACCGGGCCAGGCCCTCCGTATCCCGGAGGAACCCGGCGCCCTTGCCCTTGCCGGTGACGGTGCCGGAGGGGCAGCCCAGGTTCAGGTTGACTTCGGGATAGCCCATATCCCGAAGCATCCGGGCCGCCCCCAGGAAGTAATCCGCATGGCGGGCCAATACCTGGGGCACGGCGGGCACGCCGGCGTTCATGGCGGGAGACAGATCCTCCATTTCCCGTTTGGTAAAGGCCAGGGAAGCGGAGGGGCTGATAAAGGGCATAAAATACTTTTTGACGCCGGGGAACATGCGCCGGTGCACCCGGCGAAAAACCCCGTCGGTGAACCCCTCCATGGGGGCGAAATAGATGCGCATATCAGTATTTCATAACCAGCTTGACGGCCTTTTTGCCGATGCGGTACAGGGGGCCTTCCAGCTCCTTTTTGGCTTCCTGCAGCTTTTCCCGGACGGGGATCTGCTGGGGGCAGTGCTGCTCGCATTTTCCGCAGCCGATGCACATGGAGGCCCCGGTGGCGTTCTTGCGCAGGGCGGTGCACATGAAATATTCCTTCAGGGCGGCGAATTTGCCGTCGCTGTACAGCCGGTTATAAGCGGCGAAGGTGCCGGGGATATCCACCTGATGAGGGCAGGGCATGCAGTAGCAGCAGCCGGTGCAGGGCACCTTCATGCGGGCGTTGATGCAGGCGGCGGCCTGTTTCAGCAGCGCCTGATCCGCTTCCGTCAGGCAGCCGGGATAGGCGCTGTCCGCCGCAAGGATGTTTTCCTCCACCATTTCCAGGCTGTTCATGCCGGATAATACGCAGGTCACTTCCCGCTGATTCCACAGCCAGCGGAAGGCCCATTCGGCGGGGGAGCGCTTTTCCGGGTGGGCGGCAAAGGCCTGCAGGGCGTCCTTGGGCAGGTTCTTTACCAGCCGCCCGCCCCGGAGCGGCTCCATGATGACGACGGGCAGGCCCTTTGCCGAGGCGTACTGAAGGCCCGTCACCCCGGCCTGGGAGTTTTCATCCATGTAATTATACTGGATCTGGCAAAAATCCCAGCCGTAGGCATCCACCAGATGGCAGAACATATCCGAATTGCCGTGGTAGGAAAAGCCCACCTGCCGGATCTGCCCGTTCCTTTTCTTTTCCGCCAGCCATTCCTTCATGCCCAGGGCGCAGAGGCGGTCCCAGGATTTTACGTCGGTGAGCATGTGCATCAGGTAATAATCCACGTGATCCGTCTGCAGCCGGCGCAGCTCCTCCTGAAAGATTTTTTCCATGCTGTCCCGCTTTTTCAGCAGGTAATGGGGCAGCTTGGTGGCGATATACACCTGATCCCGGGCGTGATTGCGCCGGAGGATCTCGCCCAGCGCGGCCTCGCTGCCGGTATAGATATAGGCGGTATCGAAATAATTGACGCCGCCCCGGATGGCGGCCATGATCTCCCGCTCCGCCTTCTCCAGGTCGATGCGCCCGGCATGGGCGGTAAAGCGCATGCAGCCGTAGCCCAGGATGGATACATCGTTCCCGTATTTGTCTTTGCGGTATTGCATGGCGATGCTCCTTTATTTCAGGATTTTTTTGATCTGCGCTTCCGAAGAAGCGGGGAAGCGGGCCCGGACGCGGGCATAGATTTTTTCTTTGCTTGCCTCCGGCTTTTCCCGGTAGGCGGCGGTGACGGTATCGTACCCCCAAATGCTCTCCGGCGCGGTATAGACCGCCACTTGCCAGCCGTAGGGGAGATGCCGCTGATTCAGGCGGCAGCGGAAATCCCGGATCACCAGATAGGTCTGCATCATCAGATCGGTCATCACACCCTCAAAATTCTTTTCTCCGCCGGCGCCGAAGCCCGCCTTCCGCTTCACGTCGAAGGAATACATCTCCTCGCCCTGCCGGAATAAATCCATGATCTTCTTCTGCCGGAAGGACGCCTTTTCATCCTCCCACCGGGCGTCGAAATCGTAGCCGTCCCGCCGAAAATTCACAAAGATCGGCAGCCATTTCAGGGAAATGAAGCCGGCCTTGCGGTCAAAAAATTTGCCGTAGGCCACCTGCCCGCTTTCCGCCGCCAGGCGGCGCCACTCCCAGGGGTCCGTTTTCTCCAGGCCGGTCCACCAGGCGCTGGGGCTGGTGCGCTCCTCCACGGAAAAGCCGGGCACGGCGTTGGAAAACAGGGGCAGGAAGCCCACCTCGTCGATCAAGGCGATCATATCGCTCAGGGTATGCAAGCATCGGGGATCATCCCATTTCAGCCCCCGCAGTATCCATTCCCCGCTTTCGCTGTCCATCTTGTTCACCTCCGCTTATGTTCCATTATAACGGATTCGGCCTGAAATGCAAAGCAAAAAATCCCCGCTGCGGGAAACGGCGGGGAACGGAACAAAATGGGTTATTCCTGGCCCTTCAGGGCGGATACCATATCGATGTGCCTGTTTTTCCGGGCCACCATGAGGCCCACCGCCAGGGAGACCCCGAAGGTGAGCAGGATGGAGACAAGGTAAGTGGCGGGGCCCAGGGAAAGCTTCATTTCATATTCCGAGGCCAGGGCGGTGAGCAGGTATTGCAGCACCCCCACCCCGGCGGGCAGCCCAATCAGGATGCCCAGCACCGTGAGCCACAGGTTCTGGCTGATGAGAAGCCTTCCGATCTTGCTGTTTTTGAAGCCCACCACCTTCAGCGTCGCCATTTCCCGGTAGCGCTCGGTGTAGCTCATGACGCCAAGGTTATACAGTACCACGACGCCCAATGCCACCGCCGCCAGCACCAATAGATAGATCATCGTGTTCATCAGATCCATGAACGTATCGAAGGAATCCATGATGGCCTGCTTGGTCTGGGTGTTGAGGATGTGGCTGTGGGGGGCGATCTCCGTTTCGTCGGTATAGAGGGTGTTGACGGTGTAGGCAATGCCTGCGGCGTCGGCGTAAGCCTTCGTCATTACCACGCTTTCGGACATGGAGCGCAGGATGCCCGCGATCTTCACGGTATAGGTCTGATCCCCGCCGTAGGGGGAGAAGGTGATTTCATCCCCGGGTCGCACATTGAATTCCTTGGCGATGCGGGCGCAGATATAGGCCCCCTCGTCGCTTAGCGTGATGAACTGCATAGCCTCGTCGGGGAAGCGCACCTTATCGTGGGTGACGGAATAGATCTCCAGGGAGAAGCCCCGGTCCCCGATCTGCACGCTGCTCTGGGCACACCAATCGGCGCCGTACTGGCCCGCCAGGGCTTCCGCTTCGGCGTTGATGACGGATTCACCGTCCAGGTTGACGCGGGTCTCGTAGTTATTGGCCTGATTGAAAAACACATCCACGAAGCCGTCAGCGGTATCACGCATGCCCAGGCCGCCCACCAAAAGCACCATGCACCCCACGATGCCCACCAGTGTCATGCACGACCGGGATTTATGGCGGAACAGATCCCTCAGGTTCCATTTGGTGCCGAAGCCCAGGGCCTTGAAGCGCCTGGTTTCCTCCAGGGCCAGATGGCGTATCTTTTTGGGGGTATAGGGCCGCAGGGCGTCCGCCGCGGTGCCCTGCAGCATCTTTTTCACCGACAGGAAGCCGATGAAGGTGAGGAACACGTTGATCAGCGCCAGCACCACCCAGCAGAACCAGGGGGCGTACAGCTTCCAGGAGGGCATATCGATATACGTCGCCATGGCCCCGGAGGGGTTCATAATGAACCAGCCCAGCCAATACCCGATGCCCACCCCCAGCACCGTGCCCAGAAGGCCGATGATGAGGGCGTAGCAGGTGTAATGGCGCAGGATGCGCCTGTCCCGAAAGCCCAGGGCCTTCAGGGTGCCGATCTGGGTCTTTTCGCTGGCGGTGATGCGGTGCATGGTGGTTACCATGGTGAGGATGGCGATGGCAAGGAACAAGACCGGCAGGATGGAGCCCATGGTTTTCCCTTCCTCCACCTCTCCCTGGGCCTCCGCCCAGGAGATGGTCTCCGCCTTGGAGAGCACCAGGAAGGTTTTGCCCAGGGCGGCGTCCGCCTGCTTTACGAAGGTGGCCTTATCCAGGGCGGATTTTACGTTGATCTGGAAGTAAAGGGAATCGCCAATGAAGCTTTTGAAGATCGCCGGCACGATCTTTTCCAGCATCACGGGGGACATGTAGGCATAGCCGTAGGAACTGTAATCGGGCATCAGCTGGGTCTCGTCCGGCAGGCAGATCAGGTATTCGCTGGCTTTGACGAGGCCCCGCACCGTGCCCGTCACGGTGAGCATCTTATAGGTCAGCGTCAGCGTATCGCCCACGGAAACGCCGTTGGCCTGGGCGTACTGATCCGACAGCCACAGGCCGTCCGGGCTCTGCTCGTCGTAGGCTTCGCCGGAGGTGAGCAGGATGCCGGATACGTTCATGTTTTCGCTCACCGTCAGGGCGATCACGTCGGTATCGTTCTGCACGGTGGTATTGACGGACAGGAAACGGGTGGCGTCCTCCACCCCGGGGATGGAAAGAACGGCGTTCAGATCGTCCCCGGAAAAGCCCTTCTCGGAAAAGATGCGGTAATCGGCAAAGCCCGTAGCGGTATAGATTTCGTTGGTATTGACCTCCAGGGAGTACCATTCGATATTGAACCCCAGGAACACCCCTACGCCCAAAGCGATCATCAGCACCATGGAAATGAACTGGGCCTTATACTGCCACAGGGTACGGAACAGCTTTTTCAGCAGCATCACCAATCCACCTCTTCCACTGCCAGGGGATTTTGCTGGCTTTCGCAGGATTGGATCCTGCCGTTTTTCACCCGCACCACCACGTCCGCCATCTTGGCGATGTTTTGGTTATGGGTGACGATGATGATGGTTTTGCCCATGTCCCGGGCCATGGAAAGGAGCAGCTTCAATACCATGACGCCGGTTTCGGAATCCAGGGCGCCGGTGGGCTCGTCGCACAGAAGGATCTTGGGGTTTTTCGCCAATGCCCGGGCGATGGATACCCGCTGCTGCTCGCCGCCGGAAAGCTCGGCGGGGAACTGGTGGATGTGATCGAACAGGCCCACGGCCTTGAGCATGTCGTGGCTGCTCAGGGGCTCCGGGGCGATCTCCTTTACCAGCGCCACGTTTTCGATCACCGTCAGGGTGGGGATCAGGTTGTAGCTTTGGAACACGAAGCCCACCGTGGCGGCCCGGTAATCCGCCAGTTCGTTGTTGGTGAGGGTGGAAATATCCTTTCCGCCCACCAGGATGGTGCCCTCCGTGGGGCTGTCCAGCCCGCCCAGCAGGTTCAGCAGCGTGCTTTTGCCCGCGCCGCTGGGCCCCAGCACCACGATAAATTTTCCCTCCTCCAGGCTCAGATCCACATGATCCAGCGCCCGCTGCTCATGCTCGCCGTTGGTATAGACCCGGGATACGCCCTTGAATTCCACGATGTTCATACGCTTGTTTCCCTCTTTCGATCGGTGAATGATGCAGAATAGCGGTAAGTTTAATTAAACTAACCGCCGCCCATTGTAAACCTTTTTGCCTGCTCTGTCAAGACTGAGAAAAGCGCTGAAAAAAGAAAAACGGAAAACGCAAAGAATGAGGCGCAGGGAGGGAACCGCGAAAGGGACGTTGAAGGGGCGGCGAATTTCTGGTACAATGGAAACAGGGAGGGATGCGTGTGCGTTTGTTCCGGGGCGTCCGCCGGGTGGGGGACGGATTTTTGAAAAAGTACGAGCTGCGCTATGACGTGGACGGGCGGGAAGTCGGGTGGGAGGTGATCTCCCTCAACGACCTGAAAAGCGAACGGGATCTGGCAGGCGCCCTGACGGCGGTGGAGATCATTCCCCGGTTCCAGGACGGGGATTGGCTCATGTGCCGGGAATTCCGCTTCGCGGTGAACGATTTTGTGTGGGAATTCCCCACCGGCATGATCGAGCCGGGGGAAACGCCCCAGGCCGCCGCCGAAAGGGAGCTCCGGGAGGAAACGGGCCTGGAAATCGCCCGGATCGACGGGCTTCTGCCGCCCTGCTGCTACAGCGTGGGGCTGACGGACGAGATCATCGTGCCCGTCAAGGTCACCGTCCGGGGGGATATGCGGGCCTGCCACGATCTGTACGAGGAGATTCAGCCCCATAAAATGAGCGCCCATCAGGTGCGGGCGCTGCTGGATCAGCCCGGCATGAAAATGACGGAAACGGCGCTGATGTACCTCGCCGGGGCGCTGGGGGTGTAGCCGTGAGCAGTCTGCTTTATGCCGCGGTGAACGCCCGGGATCTGGGCGGGCATCTGACCGCCGCGGGGCTCACCAGGGCGGACGCCTTCTGGCGCAGCGACGCGCCTGGGGCATTCGATCGTCGGGACGGGGATATCCTGCGCCGTCACGGCATCTCCACCGTCATCGATCTGCGGACGGAGGAAGAAGCGGCGAAGCTGCCCAGCGCCTTTGCCGGGATGCGGGAAATCACGTATGTTCACTGCCCCGTCAAAGAGGGAAGCAATGTGCCGGAAAGCCTGGCTGCGGTGCCCGCATCCTATCTATTGATCGCAAAGGCCGGGCAGATGCCCCGGGTGTTCCGCGCCCTGGCCCAGGCCCCCGGCGGCGCGCTGTTTCACTGCACCGCGGGGAAGGACAGGACGGGAGTGGTGGCGGCGATCCTGCTGGCGCTATCGGGCGTTGACGACGGGGAGATCGCGGCGGATTACGTCATCAGCCGGGAAAACAACCGGGAGCGATTGGCGGCGTTTTTATCGCGTCACCCGGAAGTATCGCCGGATACCGTCCTGGCCCGGGAGGAAAGCATGCTGGGCTTCCTTCGTTTGTTCCGGGAAGCCTGGGGCTCGGCGGAAGGCTATCTGACCTGGCTGGGCCTGGACAGGGATATGATCCAAAGGCTGAAAAGCAAGCTGCTTTGAACGCAAAAACGCGCCGCGCAGAAACGATTGCTTCTGCGCGGCGCCTGTTTTTATCGTTACTTGACCACCAAATTCAGCAGCCTGCCGGGAACGTAGATGCATTTGACGATCTGCCTGTCCCCGATGAGGGCCTGGACGGCCTCCAGCTTGGGCAGCTCCTCCTGGGCGGTTTCCTTCGTCAGGGTGACGGGCACCATCAGCTTGCCCTTCACCTTGCCGTTCAGCTGCACCGCGATCTCCACCTCGTCCCGCACCAGGTATTTTTCATCGTAGGCGGGCCAGGCCTGGGTATAGACCGGCTCTCCGAAGCCCTGAAGCGCCCAAATCTCCTCGCAGATGTGGGGCGCCACGGGGGAGAGGAGCAGCAGCAGCGTTTTGTATTCGCCCTTGGTGACGCTGCCCTTCTGCACCATTTCGTTCACCAGCGTCATCATTTGAGCGATGGCGGTGTTGAACTTCATTTTTTCGTAGTCCTCGCCCACTTTTTTGACGGTCTGGTGCATGGAGACCTTAAGATCCTGGCTGAAATCCTCGGGATCGGTGAGGCAATCCTGCAGCCGCCACACCCGATCCAGGAACTTGCGGCAGCCCCGGGCCCCGTTGGTGCTCCAGGGAATGGCCTGGTCGAAGGCGCCCATGAACATCTCATACATGCGGAAGGCGTCGGCGCCGATTTCCGCCACCACCTCGTCGGGGTTCACCACGTTGCCCCGGCTCTTGCTCATTTTTTCGCCGTCCGCCCCCAGCACCATGCCCTGGGCGGTGCGCTTGGCATAGGGCTCGGGGGTGGGCACCTCGCCGATATCGTAAAGGAACCGATGCCAGAACCGGGAATAAAGCAGATGGCGGGTCACATGCTCCATGCCGCCGTTGTACCAATCCACCGGCAGCCAATATTTGAGCTCCTCGGGATCGGCGAAGGCCTTGTCGTTATGGGGATCGCAGTAGCGCAGGAAATACCAGCTGCTGCCGGCCCACTGGGGCATGGTATCCGTTTCCCGCTGGGCGGCGCGTCCGCACTTGGGGCAGGTACAGTTCACAAAGCTGTCGATCCGGGCCAGCGGGGATTTGCCGTCGGTGCCGGGCTGGAAATCGTCGATATCCGGCAATCGCAGGGGCAGCTCCTCATAGGGCACGGGCACCACGCCGCAGTGGGGGCAATGGATCAGGGGAATGGGCTCGCCCCAGTAGCGCTGGCGGTTGAAGGCCCAATCCTTCATCTTATACTGCACGCCGGCCCGGCCGATGCCCTTTTTTTCGATCTCCTCCAGCACCCGGCTGATGGAATCCTTTTTGTTGGTATAGCCGTTGAGGAAATCGGAATTGATCATTTCCCCGTCGCCGGTATAGGCTTCCTTTTCGATATCGCCGCCCTTGATGACCTGCACGATATCGATGCCGAACTTATGGGCAAATTCCCAGTCCCTTTGGTCGTGGGCTGGCACCGCCATGATGGCCCCGGTGCCGTAGCCCATCATCACGTAATCGGAAATGAAGATGGGCACCACCTTGCCCGTCAGCGGGTTCACGGCG
>CAJOPV010000143.1 GCA_905236495.1 uncultured Christensenellaceae bacterium | reverse complement strand
GTGGGCCCGGTTTCTCCGGCAGGCCCCGTGGGCCCGGTTTCTCCGGCAGGCCCCGTGGGCCCGGTTTCTCCGGCAGGCCCCGTGGGCCCGGTTTCACCGATTGGGCCGGTCGGGCCCGTTTCGCCGGGAAGTCCCGGTTCGCCTGCAGGGCCGGTGGGCCCGGTGGGCCCGGTGGGCCCGATCTCGCCTGCTTCGCCGATGGGGCCAGTGGGGCCGGTAGGCCCGGTGGCGCCCGTTTCACCGATGGGGCCAGTAGGGCCGGTGGGCCCGGTGGCGCCCGTTTCACCGATGGGGCCGGCGGCACCAGTCGGCCCGGTGGCGCCCGTTTCACCAACAGGCCCGGTGGGGCCAGTGGGCCCTGTTTCGCCTGTGGGGCCAGTGGGCCCGGTGGCGCCGGCTGCGCCTGCAGGGCCGGTGGCACCTGTGGGGCCTGTGGGTCCGGTGGGGCCGCCGCTGGGGCCGGTAGGGCCTGTGGGGCCTGTGGGCCCGGTAGGCCCGGTAGGCCCGGTGGGACCCATTGGCCCCCGCCTGCCGCAGCCGCCGCAGCCGCCGCACCATCCCAGGTGATTCAGCGCCGCGGTGCAGCCATTGTTCCCGTTCAGCTGCTCGGGATGATCAATTATATTTTCAAACGCCATGGTTTTCCCTCGCTTTATGCTGCATTTGAGACGGTATGCCGTCCGCTATCATCCTATGCGAAAGAACACATCATGTGTGAAAAAGACCGATGATGTCAAAAAGCCCACGCCGACAAAATCGGCATGGGCGTCTCAAAACCTATTGAATTATCGGATACTGCCTCCATGAAAATAACATTCATAGCTTTCCGCGCCTTTTCCGGCATAGGCCGCACGTTTTGCCCGGATCAGGAAATCAACGGCAGCTTTCTCCATGCGTTTACGCTTTTCTGACGCTCAGCAGCGCTTTCTTGCCGTTCACGTCCGCTTCCTGGGCAAAGGCGTCCGCCGGGGCGGGTTCGTAGGCCACGGCCTGGGCCAGCACGCCCTTCAGGATCATTTCCTCATAGGCCTTTACGGCGTTCACCACTTCCTCATCCCCCTGAACGGTGATGAAAATGCGGTCGGTCACGTCAAAGCCCGCGTCCTTGCGCAGGTTCTGCACCTTGCTGATGACCTCCCGGGCGTAGCCCTCCCGGATCAGGTCCTCGGTCAGGGTGGTATCCAGCACCACGGTGAGCTTGCCATCCACCTGGGAGGTAAAGCCCTCCTTCTTCACGGCCTCCACCAGCACGTCTTCCTTGTTCAGCACGATATCGGTGCCGTCCAGGCTGAGGGTGACGGTTTCGCCCCGGTCAAAGGCGGCGACCACCTGCGCCCCGTCCAGCTTCTGCATTTCTCCCCGCATCCGGCCCAAGAATTTCCCGTAGCGGGTTTTCAGGGTCAGGAAATTGGGTTTCAGGTCATAGTTGACGAATTCCCCGGCGTTATCGATGAATTGCACGTTCTTGACGTTCAGTTCATCTTCCACCAATCCCCTGTACGCTTCGCCAAAATCTGCGCCGGAAACATAGAGCATGCTCAGAGGCTGGCGCACCTTGATATTGGAAAGCTGGCGGCAGCTGCGGCCCAGCTGCACCACCGTTTCCACGGCGCCCATCTGCCGCTCGGCCTCCGGGTCGATCATGGAAAGGTCGGCCTCCGGGAAATCGCACAGGTGCACGGATTCCGGCGCGCTTTCATCCACCGTGCGCACGATATTCTGATAGATGCTCTCCGCCATGAAGGGCAGGTAAGGCGCGATCACGAGGGTCAGCCTGGACAGCACGGTGTAAAGCGTCATGAAGGCCGCTTCCTTATCCGCTGCCATGCCCTTGCCCCAGAACCGATCCCGGCCCAGGCGCACGTACCAGTTGGAAAGCTCATCCACAAAGTCCGCGATCTTCCGGGTGGATTCGGTGATGCGGTAGGCGGACAGATCCTCGTCCACGCCCCGGATCACGGTGTTCAGGCGGCTGAGCACCCAGCGATCCATGAGGGTCAGGGCGCACTTGGCAAGGTCATGCTTCGTAGGGTCAAACCGGTCGATATCGGCGTACAGCACGTAGAAATAATAGGTGTTCCACAGCGTGCCCATGAACCTGCGGGGCCCTTCGTTCAGGGCGTCCTCATGGAAGCGGCAGGGCAGCCAGGGCGCCGAGGAGGAATAGAAGAACCAGCGCACCGCGTCGGCCCCCTGTTTATCCAATACCGCCATGGGATCCACCACGTTGCCCAGGTGCTTGCTCATTTTCCTTCCGTCCTTATCCTGCACGTGGCCCAGCACCACGCAGTTCTGGAAAGGCGATTTCCCGAAGATCAGCGTGGAGATAGCCAGCAGGGTATAGAACCAGCCACGAGTCTGGTCGATGGCCTCGGAAATGAAATCCGCCGGGAAGCGGCGTTCGAACACTTCCTTGTTTTCAAAGGGATAATGCCATTGGGCGAAGGGCATGGAGCCGGAATCATACCAGCAGTCGATGACCTCCTTGACCCGCTTCATGGGCTTTCCGCAATGGGGGCAGGTGATCTTTACTTCGTCGATGTAGGGCCTGTGCAGCTCAGGCAGGTTCACTTCCCCCACCGCCATATCGTACAGCTCCTTCTTGCTGCCGATCACGTGGATATGCCCGTTTTCGCACTCCCAGATAGGCAGGGGCGTGCCCCAGTAACGCTCCCGGGAAAGGCCCCAATCCACCACGTTTTCCACAAAGTTGCCCATGCGGCCTTCCTTGATGTTATCCGGGAACCAGGTGACGGAGCGGTTGTTGGCGACCAGCTGATCCCGCACTTGCGTCATTTTGATGAACCAGGTGGGCCGGGCGTAATACAACAGCGGCGTATCGCAGCGCCAGCAGAAGGGATAATCGTGGGCAAAGGGCACCGCGGCAAAAAGCAGCCCTCTTTCTTTCAGATCCTTCAGGATCAGGGGATCGGCGTCCTTAACGAACGTGCCGGCCCAGGCCGTTTCCGCAATGAATTTGCCCTGGGTATCCACCAGGTTCACAAAGGGCACGCCGTTTTCCCGGCACACCCGGTTGTCGTCCTCGCCGAAGGCGGGGGCGATATGCACGATGCCGCTGCCGTCCTCCATGGTGACGTAATCATCGCACACCACGAACCAGGCCTTCCCATCCGGCTCTACGAAGCGGTACAGGGGCTCATATTCCATGCCCCTGAGGTCGGCGCCAACGCACTCGGAAAGGATCTCGGGCTCCTTCCCCTCCAGCACCTTTTCCACCAGTGCCTTCGCCATGATGTAGGTCACGTTTTCGTTGGTCCTGACCCGGCAGTAGGTTTCCCTGGGGTTCACGCACAGGGCCAGGTTGCTGGGCAGCGTCCAGGGCGTGGTGGTCCAGGCCAGGAAGTATTCATTTTCCTCGCCCTTAACCCGGAAACGCACGAAAGCGGAGGTTTCCCTGACGTTCTTATAGCCCTGGGCCACCTCGTGGGAGGAAAGCGCGGTGCCGCAGCGGGGGCAGTAGGGCACGATCTTATGGCCCTTATAGATCAGCCCCTTGTCCGCGATGGTTTTCAGGCTCCACCACACGGATTCGATATAATCGTCGTGGTAGGTGACGTAAGGGTGCTCCATATCCACCCAGTAGCCTACCCGGTCGCTCATATCCTCCCATTCGTGCAGGTATTTCCAGACGGATTCCTTGCACTGCTTGATGAAGGGCTCGATGCCGTACTGCTCGATCTGGGGCTTGCCGTCCAGCCCCAGCTTCTTTTCCACTTCCAGCTCCACCGGCAGCCCGTGGGTATCCCAGCCCGCCTTGCGCAGCACGTTTTTGCCCTTCATGGTCTGGAACCGGGGGATCAGGTCCTTGATGGCCCGGGTTTCCACGTGCCCGATATGGGGCTTTCCGTTGGCGGTAGGCGGTCCGTCGAAGAAGGTAAAGGTATCCTTCACGTCCTCCCTGGCCCGGAAGGACTTTTTCACGATATCGTGTTCCTTCCAGAATTGCAGCACGTCCTTTTCCCGGGCGGCAAAATTCATATCCGTCGTAACTTTCTTGTACATGCATCTTCCCCCTTCACAAAAAAACCGCCCCAAAAATTGGGACGGAATGGTTATCCGCGGTACCACCCAACTTGACGTATTACGCGCCCAGCTTTCGCGCCCTGTATCGCTGGCGACGCGCCGGCCCTTCGGTCGGAGGCTCCCAGGTGATCCGAAGCGGCATCCCCTGCCGGGCTTTCACCTTGCCCCGGCTCTCTGGAAAGGGACGGGCCCGCTTCCGTCCTGTTCACGGCCCGATTGCAGTTATTATAATGGATTCCCGTTCATTTGTAAAGCCCTGTTTTTTCATTCAGAAAACCGTTTCTGTTCCACCGAAGCACCGTTTCGTAGCCCAGTTTCCCATACCAGGGCGCGACGCCGGTATAATGGATGCAGCTCAGGTCATAGCTTTCCCGCTTCAGGATCGCCGTCACGTTCTGCACCATTTTGAGGCCGATGCCCTTCCTTCGGCAGGCGGGCACGGTGCCCACGCATCCGGGGCCGCCGATCCGAAG
>CAJOPV010000142.1 GCA_905236495.1 uncultured Christensenellaceae bacterium | reverse complement strand
GCGTTCCCATGCAGCCGAAGGCTGAATGGGAACGTAAGGGCAAAACCGCCGCCTGGTTTTATGGCGGAAAGGATTGACAAGCCGCGGGAAAATATACTATCATCCCAGGTGCGCACATGCGCGCGAATCAACGAACGGTGGTGCATTTATGGGGGCTGGGCTGAAATGGGCGCGCCGATCCCTGATTGGCGATCGGGCGTTTTATCGGGCCGTAATGGCCATTATCGTGCCGGTGATCATTCAAAACAGCATATCCAATTTCGTCAATTTTCTGGATAACCTGATGGTGGGCGCCCTGGGAGACGCGCAGATGAGCGGCGTATCCATCGCCAATCAATTGGTGTTCATCTTCAATCTGGCGATTTTCGGCGGGCTGGCGGGGCCCGGCATATTCGGCGCGCAGTTTTACGGCGCGGGGGATATCCAGGGCCTGCGCAACACCTTCCGCATCAAGATTTTGGAATCCCTGGCCCTGCTTGCGGCGGCCTTCGTGGCCTTTTTGGGCTTTGGCAGGCCGCTGATTTCCCTGTTTTTGCAGGGGGACGGCGATCCCGCGCTGGCGGAGGAAATGCTGCGCAACGGCCATGATTACCTGATGGTGATCCTGCTGGGCCTGCCCGCCTTCGCCCTGACCCAGTGCTATGCCGGCACCCTGCGGGAAACGGGCGAAACCCGGGTGCCCATGGCGGCCAGCGTGGCCGCGGTGCTGACCAACGCGGTCTTCAATTATCTTTTGATTTTCGGTAAACTGGGCCTGCCAAGGCTGGAGGTGGTGGGCGCGGCGGCGGCCACGGTGATCAGCCGATATGTGGAATTGGTGATCGTGCTGGTTTATACTCATCGCCACGCGGATCGGTTCGTGTTCATTCAGGGGGCGTACCGTACCCTGCGGGTGCCTGGGCCGCTGATGAAAAAGGTGCTGAAAATGGGCGCGCCGCTGCTGCTCAACGAGGTGCTCTGGTCCGTTGGCATGAGCGCCCTCACCGCCGTTTATTCTCTGTGCGGGCTCACGGTGGTGTCCGCCCTGAGCATTACGTTTACCATTTCCAATCTGTTCAATTCGGTGTATATGTCCATGGGCACGGCGGTGTCGGTGATGGTGGGCCAGGCACTGGGCGCGGGCAAATTTGATAAAGCGAAGGGGGACGTATGGCGGCTGATTGCCTTCTCGGTGGCCATGGCGGTGGCCATGGGGCTGCTGCTGGCGGCGTTTTCGCCGCTGATCCCCAGGGCCTACGGCGGCGTGACGGAGGACGTAAGGCAAATGGCGACCCGCCTGCTCATCGTCACCTCCTGCGCCATGCCTCTTTACGCCTTCGCCCACTGCACCTATTTCACCCTCCGCTCCGGCGGCAAAACCGTCATTACCTTCCTTTTTGACAGCGGCTACACCTGGGCCCTGTCGGTGCCTCTGGCGCTGCTGATGGTGAAGGCGCTTCACGCCGATATCATCGTCACCTACGCCGTGGTGGAGGCCGCAAACCTGATCAAATGCGTGGTGGGATACTTCTTTGTGCGGTCAGGGAAGTGGATGCAGAATCTCACTCAGCTCCACAATGGCAGTGGATTCCCAAGTCCATGAGTCCGGAATAATGTCTTTGAATACCAGCCCGGATTTTGCCTGTGCGTAAACATGCATGATTTCATATCCATCTGTGTATTGAAGCCAATCTGTCCACACGCCGCTATAAAGCCCATAAATTTCTGGATATTCTATCCCTCTTTTCTGCATCAAGGCTTTTTCAATTTGTATTATTATGTCTTCATTTGCCGTTACCATTCCTGCCCGTTCAGAAGCCGTCCCACTTGATCCGCTTTTTCCTGGCTTCCGTAAATCAGGATCAGGCCCTGCCCGCCGTCGAAGAAATCATACAGCCTGCCGTCAAAGCCTTCCTGCCCCAATACCTCATTGATCCAGGCAATGGCTTCCTCGTTGAACCAATCGCCGTAGTAGTCCAGCTCTTTTTGGTATGCATGCCCGTTCAGGGTGAAGGACACCGTTTTTATCCCCTCGTAAGGCCGGCTGTCTGCCGCGAGCAGTTCTTTCAGAGCGGGATGAACCTTATATTCCTCCAGCGTTTCCGTCACGTCCTGATAATCAAACCCCGGCACGATGGATTGGACGCCCTGCAAAAACAGGGCATACATGTTTTCAATATCGAATATTTCGGCGTCAAACGCGTACACGTCATGGGATGCGGGCGTCCAGGTATAGGAAGTATCATCATAGTCGCCCATTCCGATAGAAACAAGAAGATTGGCCGCGTATTCCCGGGCGCTGTGCGGGTAAACCGTCAAGCCCAGCTGCTTTGTATAAGCGTCCCATTGGTCCATCCGGGTCCGCGTTTCCTCCGCCGCCCCCTCCGGCACGTGGATACCGGCGTTTTGCAGGGCTTGAATCACTTCCTGATCCGTCATTTCCGGCTCCGTTTCCGCTTTGTTCTGACCGCCGAACAGATCAAGCAGCGTTTGCAGGCCCTCCCGGAGCTGTTTCAGCGCAGAAGCGGGCTGCTGCGCGGGCGCATCCTCAGCCGATCTTTCGTTATCGTAGATTTCCGGATGCTGCGCGGCAAAATCAAGAAAGCGCTGGTTCAAGTCCGTTTTCGCCCAAATCTCCATATAGCGGTTATCAAATTCATCAAAGGGATGCCGGGTATAAATCTCCGTCATCGTGGGGTCGGTTTCGCGCAGGGCGTCGATTTCCTCCAGGGTGATGCCGTTTTCCCGCAAAAAACCTTCATACAGTTCCTTTACATCTTCAAGCCTGGTTTCCGTGAGTGCGTCCGGCACCAGCGCGGCGTACAGCGCTCCATTGTTCCAAAAGAATTGGGCCAGCCCGCCGTTTTGAATCTCCATGTCCAAAATCAAAACGATGAACAAAGACTGTTCCCAGGAAGGAAGCAGCGCAAAACCCGCCGTTTCCGGCCCGCCGACCTTTTCGATCACGGCGAAATAGAGCTTTTCATATGCTTCCCAATGGAAGTCCCTGTCCCCGTATTCCTCCCAGAGCTGATCGAGCTTTTCATAGAAGTCAGCATCAGTTTCAGCGATTCCAGGCTGCACGGCGCACAGGATCAAGCAAATGGAAAGCAGAAAAGCGCACATCCGTTTGATCATTTTCTTTTCCTCCTCCGACAAAGTAAACGGCATCACATTTAAACGATTGCGTGCTTGCAAGCGGGGAGATTCTTCGCGACGGCGGGCGCTCTGCTTGCCCGCCTGCTCAGAATGACATACTGGAGTTGGCTTCATACAAGAAACGAACCCATTGCGATATTTTTTATCCAGCCTACCAACATTGTCATCCTGAGCGGAGTGGAGCGAGAGCGGAACGGAGTCGAAGGATCTCCTCCATCCTTATTATTCAACCTTTTGGAATCGTTGCAGGAAAAAACGGCATCCATTTTGAACCATCCCCTGCGCTCACTGTGCAGCATCGGCGGACGGCCTTTCCGGCGCGCCGCAGATGGAGCAGGGAAGAAGGTTCAAAAACTTACCTTCATTGATTTTTTCAAAAAGGACCGGGCTGAGGGGCCAATAAAGCGGTGATACGCGCGGGCAGCACGGGTCGGCGTGATAATACTTCCCGCCATTGGCATTATAATAGACCATGGGCGCTTCCTGCCAGACGACGGTGCCCGCGTGGTCGATGTAAGCCAGCTTCCCATCCTTTTCCACCAGGGCCAGGCCGCTTTCAAATTCCCAGGCATGATCCCATTGGGGAGGAATGACCCAAGACGCCTGCTCGTTGATGTATCCATATTGCCCATTCTGGGAAACTGGCATCAACCCATCATGATTCACTATTTTTCCGCAATCGGAATCCGGAATGTCGTCAAAAATCGGTTCTGTCAGGAAAGCCCAGCCTTCGCCGGAGAGACGGATCAGGCCGTAGGATTCGTTCTTTCCGTTTTCTCTGCCAACGCGATACCAGAGCAGGCCGTTTTCCATCACATAGGCGCAGGGAGCAAAACTTGTGCCCTTTTCCGGGACGCTGGGATAAGCGAATACGGTTTTCCCTTCCCGATCCACGATCACCCAGGAACGCACTTTGTTTTCATCGCACTGCTTTACCAGCGCATAGCCGTTAAAGAAAAAGTGCTGTTCGCCGCCGCCGAAGTAATCCCAGCCGGGATCGTAATTCAGGGATGCGGGCAGGATCACGTTTCCCTCCAGATCCAGGATGCCCAGTTTATCATCCTGATAAAAAAATGTCCTTCCTTCGCTGGCGTCCTCCACGTATTCGTATTGCGGGGGAACGATCACCGTCCCATCCGGCCGGGCCAGCCCGAATTTCCCGTTTCCGTCGCTGATCCGCAATACCCCTTCATTCACGCTGCCGTTAGGATAAATCCCCGCGGGAAAAGCGGCCTTGTTTCCCTTTTGATCCATCAGGTATTCAATAAAGCTTTCGTCCTCCCATAATTCAAAAAGGATAAAAGCATATCCCTCTGAAAACGCCGCATCCGGATACAATTCCCCCTGTTCTGCCAGCAGGATTGCGATTTCCCCCGTATCCCTGCGCAGATACGCGTCCCGGTATTCGCCGTTTTCTTCCCGCCATTCCGCCAGGATCAGGCCGCAGTCCGTGCGGTTATCCCACAGGTAAGCATACTTTGGCGCCTGGAAGAAACCGCTGTTTTTGTCCAGCCAGCCCACAGGCCCCATCAACGCATCCTCGCTGTATATGAAATAGCAAAACGGGGTGTCCTCGATCCGGAAGTATCGCGGCTGAAGCAACCATTCTCCATTGCCGTCGATGATGCCATAGCGTATATTTCCGCTTGCGTCACAGCGCGCTGCGATGGCGCGGCCCTGTGAAAATTGTCCTGCGTCGTCCAATTGCGGCGGGATCACCGTTTCCCCCTGCCGGTTCATGTAGCCCCAGAGGTCATTTTCCCGGATTGGGTACAAGGCGTCGTCATCCACCGCTCCTGCCAGGCAAGGCAGCAGGCACAGGATCAGCAGAAAAAAGAAGAAGCAGCGTTTCATGGCTTTTCCTCCTTTGGATAACACATCGTCAATTCCTCGATTTCCAGCTCAATATGCGGTTCCTCCACGCCGGAATCGGGGCAGGCCCCCGCGCGGGTCAGCACCGCGCCGTCGATCATCTGTCTGAAATCCAGGCCACAATCGCCAAAGGCCACATAACAGCAGGCCATATAGAGCATCTTGTTTTCTTTTTCCATTTCCACATAGGAAACGGAGAAGGGCTTTTCAATATCCATGCCCAGGGAATCAAAATAATCGGCGATTTTCGGAAACGCCTGCCGGACGTGGGCACGGTAATACTGGCAGCCTTCGCAATCGCACAATTCTTCCTCCCGCAAGGCGCGGTAAAAGGCCCTCGTCTTTTCAGCGTCGACGCGCAGCGCGGCGCTGCCGTTGGATGCGTTCATGTTCGCGTCTCTCCCTTATTCGTCCATCTTCCAATGAAATTTGGCGTTTGTCATTTTATCCTGCAAAAACGCCCTGAAATCCGCCAGGCTTCCGCCCTCCAGCCTGCTTTTATCCAGGGTATGGAACATGCTCATTTTTCGGCGCAGCACGATGCAATTGGCCGTTTCCCGGACGGAAACGAACTGATCGTAGGCGGTGTCGATCCTTTGTCCGGTGCTGTCCTGGGTGTGCAGGGCGTCCTCGGCAAAGCGATAGGAAACGCTGAGGGTGGCGGCGTCGCCGAAGACGGCGGTCATCCGCTTCATGTACCGGCGGGCGCTGAGGGCGGGCATGTAAAGAAACATGCCGATCATCAACCCGCTCAGCAGGAGAAAATACAGCCCATAGGGCAGATAATCCCCCAGCGCCTCCTTCCAGCCCATGCTGTTCCAGTAATACGCCAGGTAAAGGTATCGCCCGGCCCGCCACAGGCCCAGGGCCGCCAGCGCGCCGTACACCGCCAGCCGCCAGGAATAAAAGATCACGGCGCGGTAGCCTTCCTGCATCAGTTCCTTGCTGGGGTTCACTTCCATCCAAAATCGGCAATCATTCTGTTCCATGGTTTTTCTCCTTTGAATATTGATCAAGGCATAGAAAGGTTTTTCAGTACATCATCCATGTAAGGCCGGGCAATGGCGTCATCCTGCTTGAGCCACATGAAGGAGCCGAAGTAACCGTAGCTTTCATAGACGAACGCCACATGGAGGAACATAATTCCCATTTCCTCCTCCATGACCCAGGCTTCGACGCCGCCCAAACCCTCCAGCGTGACGGTATAGGGTTCGCCGTATGTGCCGCCCCGGCTTTCCACATACCATTTCAGCAGCGATTGGGTATCTTCCGCCGGAACGGGGGCAGTGTAGAGCAGTTGGATCAGACATCTTCCCTCTCCTTTTTCCAGCACAAAGGCCGTTTGAGGCAGGAGTAAGTATTCAATCGAAACAGGGTTCCATGCACGATCCAGATGCATCCGCAGCCCGTGCTCCGCGCTGATAAAGGAATCATCCGAAAGCCGGGTTTGCCTGATTTCCAGAATATCTTTTTCCTGCTCCGTATTGACGCGGAAGGAGCGCATCAGGGCAAGCAGCGCTTCATCCTCCGATCCGTCCGGCTTGCCGTACAGACACAGATTATATCCGAATTGATCTGTAAAGGCTTCAAACCATAAGGCGTGGTAATTATCGCCCTTCATCAGCTGCCAGCGGATGCGGATGCCGTTCTCCAGGGTTTCTTCGGCAACATCCGTTTCGCTGTAATGATCCCCGCACAGCGCATACATGAGCGAAACATAACTGTCCAGCTTTCTTTTCGCACTGGCTTCATATTCGTCCGTCGGCGCAAAGTTCCCGTAAACCAAACCGGGGAACCCATCCGTTTCGTATCGCAGGCTGGACAGCTCATTTCCCGTATTAGGGCCCGCCGTCACGCCTGCGGGGAGCACGACCGAAAACAGGCCGAAGGCCATTTCCAGCCGATTCTCTTCGGCGGACGCTTCGGCGCCAAATGGGAAAAGGCCTGTCAAGATAAACAAGATCGCAAGAAACCCGCTCATATATCGCTTCATGGATCATTTCTTCTTTACATGATTCATTTTTTCCGTCCCACAGATATAGGCAATAGGCAATTCATTCCCGCCGATCTCCTGCACGTCGCATTGCAGCATCACGCCGTTCATGACGCAGAAGGGCTGAAGCGCACACATATCCTCCCAGGTGCCGTGACCGCCTGTGATGCAGGAAAGCAGGGATTGCATATCCTCCTCCGGGCTTGCGATGGCGTTGTACAGCGGGAACAGGTGCATACAGGCGCTGACGGTGTCGCCGCTCATGCAGACCAGGGCAGCGCTGCCCAGAGAAAGCCCCTCCCCGTCGCTATACAAAAGCAGGGCGCAGTCGTCCCACACGATTTGGTACATCCGGCCTTCCATCACGTCCTGCCACATTTCCGGCAAAGCAGGCGCGGTGATATATCCGCTCATGGGGCCACCTTCCGACGCTGCCTTCAGCCGGTCCAGCAGGCCTTCCACGGTCACCTCCTGCTTGATATTCTCCATGCCCTCCCAATCAAAAGGCGCGTAGCCCCTTGCGGTGGGCAGATCCTCCGCATAGGTGATCCGCCCGCAGGGGCAGTCCATTTCGTTCAGGCCATAGGACAGCTGATACCCGTTTTCAATCCAAATGGGAAACGGCTCCTTGGTGAACCAGTCCGAACTGTGATCCTCCATGAACACGATTTGCATCGTGTATTTCCCGTATTCTCCGTACTGCGCCGCCGCCCAATAGGCCGCGCCGGAGAGCACCTGCACGTCGGGAGCGAATTCTTTCATATAGCCGGTGAGGGTTACTTCCCGGATCAGGCCGTCCGCAGTATCGTCCGTGGTTTCGGCCCGCAGGGTCACATATCCCATGTCCAGCAAATGCAGCCAGCGCCCGTTGGACCAGATGGCGTCGGAAAACCGCACGTCCTCATCCCAGTTCTTTTTCACAAAATTCGTGAACACCGTGGAAAAATCCTCCCAGCGGCGCTGCTGGGGTTCGCTTTCCACCCCTAAGATGCCCACCGCGGCGTCGCTTTCCAGGGAACGGATCTGCATGGCGGCAGGTTCGCCCGGCTGCGCTTCGATCAGTTGGGGCTGCTCCTGCTCCGCCGCGGCGGCGGAAAAGAGCAGGACGCAGGCGGCCAGGATGGACAGGATTTTTTTCAGCATGGCGGGGCCCTCCTTTGTGAAAATGCGCTGCTTGAAAATGCCTCCATTTATATAACGAACAAAGCAGGTATTTTGTTACATTCAAATAGGAAAAAACGTATTTTTGGGCAAAAAAAGGATTCCCGGCGCTTCATGCGGGGGAATCCGTTTGGCGTGAATGGAGGGTTCAGCCGGTGGGGGCCTTGGGCGGCGGGGCGTCCTGGATCAATTGGGCCGTCCGGTATTCCGAGGGGGTCATGCCCGTCATTTTTTTGAATACGTGGGAAAAGTGGGAGGAGGAGACGAAGCCCGTTTCCTCTCCGGCGCGGGAAATGGTGCCGTCGCCGGCGGCCAGCAGGGCCTTGGCCTTTTCGCAGCGCACGAAATTGTGATACCACAGCAGGGTGTGGCCCGTGTCGGCCTTGAACACCCGCAGCAGATAGCTGCCGTTGACGTACAGGGCCCCGGCAACGGCCTGGAGGGAAAATTTCTCGGCGCTGTGGCTTTCGATATATTGCCTGGCGGCCTGGCTCAGATCGCTGTCCCGGCGCATAACCGTCCCCCCTCTTTTCGCCAGTTAGCTTTGCTTATCTATATTAGCATAAACTAACTCCAAATGCCATCCCTTTTTTGAAATTGTCAATTTTGAGCAAAGGGAGGGGCGCAAAAAGTCAATATTGGAATAGCAGGAACGGTTAGAATATGCTAATATACCCGATGCGGGGTTAGTGAAAGCTAACGACGCCCCGCGCCGTCCCCCGCCGAGGGAGGACGGGAGAAAGGAAGTTATCGGGCATGAAAAAGCAGGGGATCGAAAAGGCTGCGCTGCTGTGCGCGCTGCTGATGATCCTTTCGGCCCTGCCCCTGGGGGTGCTGGCGGAGGAAGCAAGCTCCACCCGCTGGGCCGACGCCGCGGACCGGATCGACCAATACCTGGACGCCGCCTTTGAAAGCTATCTGGACGGGGACGGGGCGGCGGCGTACAAAAACGTCAGCGATGCCTATTTTCAGGTGTACGAGGTCACCGGCTTTGAACGGCAGACCATGAGCTATATTTCCGGCAACCGGAAAAACGCCGTGGAAATGCAGTTTTCCGCCTGTAAGGCAGCGGTGAAAAAGGACAATACCGACAGGGAAACGATCATTTCCGTCCGCGGCGCCTTGCAAAAGCTGAAGGGCATGATCCGGGAGGACGGCAACAAGCTGGCCGCCATGCAGGGCGGCGCCCAGAGCGAAGGCAAGTTTTACCTGCGGGGAGAATTGGTATCCGCTGATCCTTACGCCGAATACTCCGCCGACCCCAACGCCGCGGCCAAATACGCCAGCTGGTACGAGGCCGCGCAGCTGGCCGCCGAACTGCTGGATACCGCCTTCCAGGGCTATTGGGAGAAGGATTTCGAGGCGGCCAAGGATAACCTGACCACCGCCTATTATTCCGTCTATGAGGAATCCGGGCTGAACCACGCCATCTATACCCAGCTGTCCTTAAAGGACCGGCTGAAGATGGACGGGTATTTCACCTCCCTGAACGATTTTGTGGATACGGCGGAAACCAGGTATCAGAAAAACAAATACCGCACCACCACCGACGGGGCCAAGAACCTGCTGCTGACCCTGGCCAAGACCATCGACGAAAAGGACGCCGCGGAAAAGGCCGCCCTGGCGGCGGAGACCGCCGAGGAGGCTGGGGAAGAGGCGGCGGAGGCCGCGCCCTCCGATCCCAAACT
>CAJOPV010000141.1 GCA_905236495.1 uncultured Christensenellaceae bacterium | reverse complement strand
TGAGCAGCCCCAGGTCCTTGAACTGCACATCCTTGGAGAGCAGCCGGTGGGTGCCCGCCAGGATATCGATTTTGCCCTCCGCGGCCCGCTGCAGGGTCTCCTTTTGCTGCTTGGGGGTGCGAAAGCGGGATAAAACGTCGATATGCACCGGGAAATCGGAAAAACGGCGCAGCATGGTGTAATAATGCTGCTGGGCCAGGATGGTGGTGGGGGCCAGGATCGCCACCTGCTTTCCGTCCATCACGGCCTTCATGGCGGCCCGGAGAGCCACCTCCGTTTTGCCGTAGCCCACGTCGCCGCACACCAGCCGATCCATGTTGGCGGGGGCTTCCATATCCCGCTTGATATCCTCCACGGCTTTTTCCTGATCCGGCGTCAGCTCGTAGGGGAAGGCATCCTCAAATTCCCGCTGCCAGGGGGTGTCCGGGGCGAAGGCGTGGCCCGGGGTGGATTGCCGAGCGGCGTACAGCGCCACCAGATCGAAGGCCAGCTTTTTCAGCCCCGCCTTCACCTTTTTCTTTTGCCGGTCCCAGTCATTGCCGGATAAGGAATTGAGGGGCGGGGGATTATCCTGCCCGCCGATAAATTTCTGCACCCGGTCGAACTGATCGGTGGGCACGTACAGCTTATCGCTGCCCTGGTACTGGATCAAAAGATAATCCCGGTAGGTGCCCTCGCTCTGCAGCCGCACGGTGCCCCGGAAGATGCCCACGCCGTGGGCCTCGTGCACCACGTAGTCCCCTTCTTTGAGGTCGGTGAAGGCCTCGATCTTTTCCCCGCTGGTCTGGCGGCGGCGGGTTTTGCGGTAGCCCGCGCCGAACAGGTCGCTGTCCGCGACGACGGCGAAACGGCAGTCCGGCAGGGTAAAGCCCCGGCTCAGGGTCTGGGGCCAGATCACGGCGCTTCCGGCGGAAAGCGCCGTCCCCTCCTCCCAGGCGGGGGTGGGGCGGTACAGCTCGGCAAGGGCGCTCTGCACCCGCTTGGCCCGGGCTTCGCCTCCCGCCAAAAGCAGCGTCAGATACCCTTCCTTTTCCCAGCTTCCCAGATCGGAGGCCAGATCCTTGAACCGGGAAACGTATTTGGGGGCGTTGAGCCCGGCAAATCGGGCGATGCGGGTGGGGACAAAGCCCCCCATGCCCCTGAGAAGATCCTGCATGAGGTGAACGGGACGCCCCGCAAGGGCCGCTAACGCCTCCTCCCAGGGGCGCAGCAGGGCGCCCTGCTCCGGCACCGCCTCCTGCCGCTCCAGGGAAAGCTTGAAATCCTCCTGAAAGCCGGATAGGCGGTCCTGACACCGGGCCCTGACCCTTTCCGGCTCTTCGATGACGATGATGGGGTCTTGCAGATATTCCCACAGCCAGGCGCAGGGCACGTCCAGCGCCCCGGCCCACAGGGAGAGGGTGGGGGGCTGCAGGCCGGATTCCAGCTGATCCGCGTCCTGCAAAAGCCGGGAGACCCCGGTATCATACACCCGGAACAGGGGCGCGGCCTCCCTGGGCGCTTCATTTTCATCTTCCGGCAGCGGGGGCAGATCGGGGGAGAGGGGATTGCTCTGCACACGGTTTTGCTGCCGCTTGATCATCGTACGCATGGCGGAAGCGTGCTCCGGGGAAAGCAGCCATTCCACCGCGGGGTAAAAGGCGGCCTCCTTGAGCATTTCGCTGCTGCGCTGGCTGATGGGATCGAAGGAACGGAGGGAATCCACCTCCGTATCGAAAAACTCCACCCGGGTGGCGCTGCTTTCGGCAGGGGAGAAGGCATCCACGATGGCCCCCCGCAGGGCGCACTGGCCCTTGCCCTCCACCATATCCACCCGTTCATAGCCCATTTTCACCAGCCTGTTCATCAGCTCGGCAGGCTCCATCTGATCTCCGGGCCGGAGGGTCACGGCGAAGCGCCGGTATTCCTCGGGGGGCAGCATGCGGGAGAGCAGCGCGTCCGCCGGCACGCACAGCACCCGGATATCCCCCTGCCGGGCCTTTTGCAGCGTGGATAGCCGCTGAAAGGCGTTTTCCCGGCTGGCGGTGGCCCGGGTAAAGTGGATTTCCGGGGCGGGCAGCATGGCGGCGCCGCCGGAGAGCCACACGGCGCAGTCCTCCGCCGCCCGCATGGCGGCGGCGTCCGACGGGGCGATATAGAGCACCTGCCGCCCGCTTGCCTTCGCCAAAGCGGCGGCGTAAAAAGGCCGCTGCCCCTCCGCCATTTCGTACAGGGCGGCGACGCCCGTTTCCTGCGCGTCAAAAGCCTCCCGAAAAGCAGGGGAGGCGTTGAGGAAATTGAATACGTTATTCAGCATGACGTTTGTTATAGCGGTTCATCGTCAGGTCGATGCCGTGCTCCGCCCAGCACAGGGCCGCCTCGGCAGCCAGCTTATAGGCGTCAAAGATGGTTTTCCGCTCCTCCTCCGTCTGGAATTTGCTCAGCACCCAGTCCGCCAAATCCCATTCCGGGGGCGGCGCGCCCATGCCGATGCGCACCCGGGGGAAATCACCGCTGGCGGTATATTGCACGATGCTGCGCAGGCCGTTGTGGGTGCCGGGGCCGCCTTTGCCCCGCACCCGCACCGCGCCGAAGGGCAAATCGATATCGTCCACCAGCAGCAGCATATCCCGGGGCTTGATCTTGTAAAAGGCCAGGGCCTCGGATACCGTAAGGCCGCTGCCGTTCATAAAGGTTTGGGGCTTGATGAGCACCAGCTTTTCGCCATTCAGCATGGTTTCGCCCATCACGGCGTGAAAGCGCAGCTTTTTGACGGGGGTGCTCAGCTGGGCGGCAACGATGCTGATGACGTCGAAGCCGGCGTTATGCCGGGTATGCTCGTATTTTTCGCCCGGATTGCCCAGGCCTACGATCGCCTTCATGCTCATTCGATCCAATCGGCAGGGCGCACCTGCAAGGGCTCGCCCTGGCGGATATCGTTTAGGAGCATCAGGGATTTTTCCCCGTCGATCAGCCGATGCTGGGGGTTTTCCAGCGCCAGCACGAAGCAGATGCCCGCCACGGTTACGTTAAATTCCTTCATCAGCTCCATCATGCCCCGGGCGGTGCCGCCTCCCCGCATGAAATCATCCACGATCAGGGCCCGCTGGCCCTCCTTCACCGCCCGGCGGGATAAGGCCATGGATTCGATATTGCCCCGGCCCGACAGGTAGGAAATATTCACCGCGCTGCCCTCATACACCTTGGTGGCGTGGCGGGCGATGATGAGGGGCACCCGCAGGGCGGCGGCGGTCATCAGCGCCACGGGAATGCCCTTGGTTTCCATGGTGAGCACAAAATCGGCCCCCGCGTCGTAATACTGGCTGGCGATCAGGGTGCCCATGCCCTGCACCGTTTCCGGCTCCGCCAGGATATCTGAAAAATACAGATAGCCGCCGGGCAGCTGCCTTTCCGGCTCCTGCAGCCGCTGGCATACCCCCTCGATAAAGCTCCGGGAGGACGCCCCCAGCCCGATGGGACGGTAGCGCACGCCCCCCGCTGCCCCGGTCACCGTTTCCACCCGGCCCAGCTTGAATTGCTTCATGGTCTCCTGCAGGATGGCGATATCCTCGCTGACGCTGGATTTGGCGGTGGAAAACAGATCGCAGAAATAGGACAGGGTAAAGATTCGATTGGGGGAGGCGGTCAGTATCTGGGTCATGACTGCCAGCCGCTCGTTGCGCTTGATTTTGTCCATGGCTTGCTTCATCCTCTCATGTGAGCTCACAACATGAAAGTATAGCACAAAAATGCGAATATTACCAGATGCATTTTTAAAAATGTTCGGGAAAAGATGCGCAATTTTTCAAATGGCGGGGATTGACACCCGGACTTTCTGGTGGGATAATGCGGATAAAACAGAACAAAGGAGGTTTTTTGATGAACAAGGTGTATGATTTTCTGAAGGACGCGGGCACCTATTACCTGGCGACCGTGGAAGGGGATCAGCCCCGGGTGCGGCCCTTCGGCACCATCGACCTGTTTGAAGGCAGGCTGTATATCCAGACCGGCAGGGTGAAGGATGTATCCAAGCAGATCCACGCCAATCCCAGGATCGAGATCTGCGCCTTCAAGGACGGGGCCTGGCTGCGGGTAGCCGCCAGCGCGTACCCGGACGACCGCATCGAGGCCCAGCAGCATATGCTGGACGCCTATCCCAGCCTCCAGGGTATGTACAAGGCCGGGGACGGGAACACGGAGGTCTTTTACTTGAAGGACGGCACAGCCACCTTCTCCTCCTTTACCGCCGCCCCGGAGGTCGTTGCCTTCTGATTTTTTCCGCGCCGCAAAGCCGCCTCTCTGGCAGGGGAGGCGGCTATTTGCGCTTTCTTCCGGCTCTTGACAGATCAAACGGTGTTCCTGTACAATCAGGAAAAAGGCGGAGGAACAACGCCTGTATCACACGGGACAGCGGGATATCAGGCCCTCTTCGCCCGGCAGATGGCGTGAATGGGAGGAAGGCTAAGGGGCGTTTACTCCCTCATCAAACAGCGAAAGCTGCCGCTGGGTCTCCGGGAAGGCCGCCATGTACCGGAAGCAGGCGTCGGGATCGTGAAGCACGTGATACCGTTCACATTCCCGATGGAAAAGAGCTTCCAGCTGGGCGGCATAGGGGCTGGGCACCTCATAGGCGTTGCCGTACCGATCCCGGTATGCCTGGCTCAGGCCGGGGAAATGCCGGTCCAGGGCCCGGTAATAGTATTCCCGGTCGCCTTCCCGCAATGTGAGGCCCATCCCGTAGCTGATGATGCCCTTCACCCCCGCGTCAAAGCACCAGGAAAGCAGCTGACGGATGTTTTCCTCCGTGTCCGTCAAAAAGGGCAGGATGGGCGTCATCCACACCACGGCGGGGATGCCCAGACGCTGAAACTCCTTCAACACCTGATAACGCCGGGAGGAGGGGCACACGTTGGGCTCCAGGATGCGGCTGAGCCGGTCGTCAGCCACCGTCAGCGTCATTTGCAGCACGGCTTTGGCCTTGCGGTTGATGCGGTCAAACAGCTCGATATCCCGCAGCACCAGGTCGGATTTGGTAATCACCGACGCGCCGAAGCCGTAGCGCTCGATCAGCTCCAGGCAGCGGAGGGTCAGCAGCAATTCCTTTTCGCAGGGCTGGTAGGGGTCGCTCATGGAGCCGGTGGAGACCATGATTTTTTTCCGTTTTTTGCGCAAAATCTCCTCCAGCAGCTTCGGGGCGTTCCGCTTCACCTCGATATCCTCGAAGGGGTGGGTGAACTGGTAGCAAAGGCTGCGGCTGTCGCAATAGACGCAGCCGTGGGTGCAGCCCCGGTACAGGTTCATGCCGCCCCACTGGGTCAGAAGAGATTTGGCTTCAACATAATGCATAAGATTTCCTCATTTTTTTCGTGGAGGGATGCGGATGCTGATTCATCATGCCCGGGTGTTCACCGGGGCGGGGTTTGACCTTGCTTTGCGGATCCGGCTTAAAAAGGGGGCGGTCGCCGCTCTGGGGCCGGCGCTTTCGCCCCTGCCGGGGGAGGAAACCGTGGATCTTCAGGGAGATTATCTGCTGCCCGGGTTCGTGGATACCCACATCCACGGCTGCCTGGGCTGGGATATGATGGCGGGGGAGGAGGCCCTCCGGCACATGAGCCGGGGGCTGTATGATCTGGGCGTCGCCGCCTTTTGCCCCACCACCATGAGCGCCTCCCTGGAGGATACCCGGCGGGCCCTATCCGGCGTCCGGCGGGTGATGGACGCGCCCGAGCCCCGGGGGGCCCGGGTGCTGGGGGCCCACATGGAAGCGCCCTTTCTTTCGGCGGATTACGCCGGAGCCCAGCAGCCTGAGTTTTTTGCCGATCCTTCCTGGGCTTCCTTTGAGGATATGACGGAGGGCGACCCCGGCAGGGTGCGGATCATCACCCTGGCCCCGGAGCGTGCGGGCAGCCGGGCTTTCATCCGCCGGGCGGCGGAGGCGGGGGTGCGCGTGTCCCTGGGTCACACCGCCGCCGCCGCGGAAACGGTCCATCGGGCGGCGGACTGGGGGGCATGCCGGGTGACCCACACCTTCAACGCGCAAAGCCCCCTGCATCATCGCGCCCCCGGGGCGCCCGGCGCGGCGCTGACCGATGAGAGGCTGTATTGCGAAATGATCTGCGACGGTATCCATCTGCACCGGGATACGGTGCGCCTCATCCTCCGCTGCAAGGGAGAAAAGGCCGTCGCCGTCACCGACGCCATGGAGGCCGCGGGCCTGACGGAGGGGGAATACGCCCTGGGCGGGCAGAAGGTAATCGTCCGGGAGGGGGCTGCCAGGCTTCAGGACGGGGCCCTGGCAGGCTCGGTGCTCACCATGCCCCAGGCCTTGCAAAACCTGATCCACCTTTTCGGCATCGATCCTGCACTGGCCTGCGCCCTGTGCACCTCCGCCCCCGCGGAATCCGTGGGAGAGAAGATCATCGGGCACATGGCGGTGGGTTCGCCCGCGCCTCTGACCCGCTGGAGCGGGGATTGGCAGATGAAGGGCATCATGGATTGACAATCTATACGCCGTTCCCCCAGGCTCACGGCCCGGGGAACGGTCTGAATAAACCCCGGGATAGCTCGAAAGGGCCACAGCCCTTTCGACTTTCATCCGCAGGACCGGGTCTCCCGGTCCGAGGAGCAGTCAGGATGACTGCTTCCGATATCCATTTGCGACCGT